>JANXRO010000300.1 GCA_025356765.1 Hyphomicrobiales bacterium
CATGAAATTACGCCAATTTCCATCGAAGAGGAAATGCGGGAATCTTATCTGAACTATGCCATGAGTGTTATTGTTTCGCGTGCTTTGCCTGATGCGCGTGATGGTTTGAAGCCGGTTCATCGGCGTATTCTTTTTGGCATGTATGAAGCGGGCAGAACGCCTGATAAGAAATATACCAAGTCGGCCAGCACAGTTGGCGACGTGATGGGTAAATACCACCCTCATGGCGACAGCGCCATTTACGATGCCTTGGTGCGCATGGCGCAAGAGTTTTCGTTGCGTCTGATGCTGATTGACGGGCAGGGCAACTTTGGCTCGGTTGATGGCGATCCGCCAGCTGCCATGCGTTATACCGAAAGCCGGTTGGCCAAGCCTGCCATGGCGCTTCTGGATGATATCGATAACGAGACGGTTGATTTTCAGCCCAACTATGATGGTGAGCGGCAAGAGCCCGTGGTTCTGCCCGCCAAATTTCCCAATCTTCTCGTCAATGGTTCGGGCGGCATTGCTGTGGGCATGGCCACGAATATGGCACCGCATAATTTGGGCGAGGTGATCGACGCCACTTTGGCGGTGGTGGACAATCCTGCCATAACAATTGAAGAATTATTGCCGATTATTCCGGGGCCAGATTTTCCGACGGGCGGAATTATTTTGGGGCGGGCTGGAATTAAATCTGCCTTTGCCACGGGGCGTGGATCAATCGTTATCCGCAGCAAAGTTTCTGTTGAGGATGTTCGCAAAGACAAGCAGGCGCTTGTTGTCACTGAAATTCCTTATCAAGTGAACAAGGCCTTGTTGGTTGAAAAAATCGCAGGGCTGGTTCGTGATAAGGTGGTTGAGGGCATCACTGATATTCGCGATGAAAGTTCCCGCGAAGGCATGCGCGTGGTTATTGAAATTCGCCGCGATGCAGAGGCCGAGGTTGTTCTTAATCAGCTTTGGCGTTTTTCAGCGTTGCAAAGTTCGTTCAGCGTCAACAACATTGCGCTTCTGCGTGGCAAGCCAGAGCAACTGAATTTAAAGGATTTGTTGCAAGCCTTCATTAGCTTTCGTGAAGAGGTTATTACCAAGCGCACAAAATTTATGCTGCGCAAGGCGCGAGACAGGGCGCATGTGTTGGTGGGATTGGCCATTGCTGTGGCCAACATTGATGAAGTGATCAAGCTTATCCGCGCGTCGAAAGATGCTGCCGAAGCGCGCGCCGCATTGATGGCGCGTGAATGGCCGGCACAGATGTTATCGCATCTGATTGCATTGATCGCAGACCCGCGCCACGGATTGAAAGACAATGGCACATATGTTTTATCTGACGAGCAAGCCCGCGCCATTTTGGATTTGCGGTTGCAGCGCCTAACACAACTGGGCCTTGATGAAATTTCGGCTGAGTTGGAAAAGCTTGCGGCCGAGATTAAAGACTATCTTGATATTCTTCGTTCACGCGCTCGGGTGCAAGCCATCATGCGCCAAGAGCTGAATGAAATAAAAACCCAATTTGCAACGCCGCGCCGCACCGAAATTATTGAGAATTACGGTGAAGTGGATGATGAAGATTTAATCCAACGTGAGGATGTTGTGGTGACGGTTTCGCATGCTGGCTATGCCAAGCGGGTTCCACTGTCGGCCTATCGTGCCCAGCGCCGTGGCGGCAAGGGCCGTTCGGGTGCGCAAATGCGGGATGAAGATTTCGTCGTCAAACTTTTTGTGGCCAACACGCACACGCCCATTCTGTTCTTCTCATCAGCTGGTATGGTTTATAAATTGAAGACATGGCGTCTGCCGCAAGGCAACCCGCAGGCGCGCGGCAAGGCGTTGATCAATCTGCTGCCGCTGAAACAGGGCGAGCGCATCACCACCATCATGCCCATGCCGGAAGATGAAACCACTTGGGCCAATTTGCAAATTATGTTTGCAACGCGTTCAGGCGATATTCGGCGCAATGAATTGTCTGACTTTGAAAGTGTAAACCGCAATGGCAAAATTGCGATGAAGCTTGAAGACGGCGATGCCTTGGTGGGCGTGGATACATGTTCAGATGCTGATGATATTTTGCTGACAACGGCGCAGGGCCAATGCATTCGCTTTGCCGCAACGGATGTGCGGGTG
>JANXRO010000310.1 GCA_025356765.1 Hyphomicrobiales bacterium
CTGTTTGATTTACGCACAACTAAAAAGAAAATTAATCGCCCATTGCGCTTTTGTCATACATTAGACGTAGCGTTACCATTTCACAACAATTTTCATTCTTTTTCGATCAATAGGATTATTATTTGTTTAAGATTTTCCCAACGGCCAAAAACAACAACATGATGAATCCAACCCAATAATCGCCTAGACGGCCGTAGACTGTTGCCCCAACGGGTTCCGGCAATACCACATCAAAAGCGCCCATACTGTCTAGTTGCGATTTGAACACCTCGCGGCCCAGCGGGTCTATAATTGCCGAAACTCCTGTATTGGCGGCCCGTGCAACAGGCAAACCAGATTCAATGGCCCGCAAGCGCAATTGGGCCAAATGTTGATAAGGCCCTGCCGAGTTTCCGAACCACCCATCATTCGTAACGTTAACCAAAAGCCCGGGACGCTTTTGCGCATTATAAAGTGCCCCCGGAAAAATGGCTTCATAACATACCGACATGCCGACCAGACCCAAGCCCGGCACATCCATTGTGGAAGGGCCAACGCCTGCTTTAAAACTTCCCGGCAAGTTAACAACTTTCCGCAACCCTAAAGGTTCCAACAGCCAAGCCATGGGCAAAAATTCGCCACCGGGCACCAAGTGCCATTTATCATAGGTGGCTTTCACCTGGGCTTGATCATCAAACACCAAGATGCTGGTAAAATAATCAGCGTCATCACGCGGGCTTTGACGCCGGACGGCACCTGTCATTAAAATTTGGTTTGGCTTCAGAGCCGCTTTCAATTCAGCTTTTCCATCAGCACTTTCTTCAATCAGAAACGGCACGGCCGATTCTGGCCAGATGATATGCGTAATGGTCTGGCCCGTTGAAGATGGCGCAGAGGTGAGCGCTTTCAGCTGGTCAAAAATTTTCCGCGCATTGCCTTCCCGCCATTTATCGCTTTGGCTGATGTTGGGCTGCACCAATCGCAGCATTATACCTGAACGATAATGCGTGGGATTTTCAGACAAGCGCCATTGGCCCCAGAAGTATGAAAGTGGCAGCAGCGCCAGAATGATTACAGCACCCGCTTGAACATTTCGCTTGCCAGATAAAAGCCCATGGGGGGTGGCGGCCCAAGCCCAGATCATAGCGGTCAAGCCCGTCATACCAATCACTGATGCAAGTTGTTCAACGCCGGCCATTCCATCTGCCGCTTGGCCAAAAACTGCCCATGGGAAACCTGTTAGAATATTGCCGCGCAGCCATTCAAACAGCGCCATGGAAAATGGCAGACTGAGAAATAATGGAACGCGGCGGCGTGCCAAAACGACCGCAAGAAAAGCTGCTGCCCCCCAGAACAGTGCCATTCCGCCCGCCAATGCGCCCAAGGCAAAAGGCATCATCCAAATGTCGCCGGCGTTTATAAAAAACGCAAAGGCAATCCAATGCAAAGCCGCAACAAAATAACCAAAGCCAAAACACCAGCCCAATAAAAAAACCTTCAGCGGGTGGCTTTGCATTTCAGTTTCAAGGCCAGCCAACACCAGCGGAATTGTAAACAACAAAACCCACCACGCATCAACCGGAGGCATGGCCAGAGCTGAAAGCAGTCCCAGCACAAAAAGTTTTGGTGATTTTTTTGAACGCATCGTCTGGATTAAGAAACTGTTCACTTTTGGCCTATCAATGGGAAATGTGGGTGAGTTAAGTTTACGTGTGTAAGAAGGTTTCGCTTCGGCGAATCAAGACTATGGGGGACATCGATGACTTTACAACCAATGGCGCATCCAGCGACAGAAATTGCTCACATCTTGAGCATCACACAACAGCACAATGGTTTTGCCAAATTAAACTCCAGCCAGCGCAGGCTTTTGCTGGCGGCACTTTTGGCTTGCGTTATTCCGGTGGATGGCCGCATTCATGCAAATGAGGTTGGCCACTTTTCTGATCATCTGAAAAAGCGCTATCAATTTTCTGATGACATGGTGAAACATGCACTCGGCCTGATAAAGAATACTCTTTCGCCAGAACAATTGCACCAAGCCACAAAGCAGCTGCCTGAAATGCTCAGCATGGAAGACCGGGTGAACCTGGTTGGCATGTTGTGGGATTTAGCCCTTTGCGATTTTGAATTGCATAGCCTTGAAGAGGCCTTGATTTACAAGATTGCAGATCAAGCCGGCGTGCCGCGAAAGCGCGTGGCCGAAGAACAG
>JANXRO010000355.1 GCA_025356765.1 Hyphomicrobiales bacterium
ATAAAGCATGAAATTTGCGGTGTGGTTATTTTATCGGTGAGAAATGAAAATGGAACCGGTGGCTCATCGCCCTTCTGTTCTTCCAAAACCGACCAATTGATTGTGCGCCCATCAAGCCTTGCGGGCGTTCCAGTTTTCAAACGTCCCAAATTCAGGTGCAAAGATAAAAGCTGTTCCGAAAGCCCAAGTGATGGTGCCTCGCCTACGCGGCCAGCGGGAATTTGTTTTTCGCCAATGTGAATCAAACCATTCAAAAATGTGCCCGTCGTCAAAACAACAGATTTAGCACGAAGGGTCTGGCCAGCGCTCGTCGTCAGCCCCACCACTTCGCCATCTTTAATTTCTAATGCAACAGCCCCGCCTGCAATGATGGTCAAATTCTTTTGCTCACCCAATGCAAGCTGCATGGCTTCGCGGTAAAGTTTGCGGTCAGCCTGCGCGCGCGGCCCGCGCACAGCGGGGCCTTTTGATCGGTTGAGCAGACGAAATTGTATTCCGGCTTTATCTGCAACCCTGCCCATCAATCCATCAAGGGCATCAATCTCGCGCACCAAATGGCCTTTGCCCAAACCGCCAATGGCCGGATTGCAAGACATCTCACCTATGGTTTCAGGTCGATGAGTCAGCAGAGCTGTTTTGGCACCCACCCGTGCTGATGCTGCAGCCGCTTCACAGCCCGCATGACCGCCGCCAACAACTATCACATCAAAATTTGAATCCATGGCAGCTCTTTAATCCGTCCACGGATGAACGTCAAAGCCGGAATCGTTTCACGTGAAACATCACTTGCCGATACAAAATTCAGAGAAAATCTTGCCGAGCAAATCTTCAACATCGACATGGCCGGTGATTGAACTCAAAGCCCGCGCAGCTTTGCGCAAATCTTCCGTGACCAGTTCAAGTTGTTGATGAGTCTCTTCAACACTTTCGTTAAGGAGGCGAATCGTTTCTTGAACGGCGAGAATATGGCGTTGGCGAACAATAACTGCATTTTCCACTCCACTCAGCCGAGCTTGAATCAAACTATTCAAAACATCGCGCAAACGATTCAAACCAAGCCCAGTTTTTGTCGAAACAAAAATAACGTCATCGTTCCGTTCACGAATCGAATGAAGATCGGCCTTGTTGCCTACAATCACATCAGCCCTACGTTCCGGCCCTACTGTTTCAACAATATCTGGTGAAGTGACCCATACCAAAATATCAGCGGCCAAGGCTGCGGCTTTAGCGCGCTCAATACCCACCTTTTCAATTTCATCATTCACATTGGCTCGCATGCCCGCAGTATCAGCAAGCGTAATACCAACACCCGCGAAATTAACCTGAGCCTCAACAATGTCGCGCGTGGTTCCTGCAATCGGCGATACGATAGCAGCATCACGATCAACAAGCGCATTCAATAAGGATGATTTGCCCACATTGGGCGCACCCGCAATAACAACCTTCAAACCGTTGCGCACCAAAGTGTTCTGCGCCGACAGCACCAAGGCTCTTTCGAGTTCACCAATCAATCGCTCAATCGCAGGCTTAGCCATTGCGCGGGCCTGAGACGCCACATCTTCCTCTTCCACGAAATCAATCGACGCCTCAAACAATGCCAAAGCCGCAATAATATCACTTCGCCATTTTTCGTAAACTGCACTCGCTTCGCCTAAAAACTGCCGCATCGCCAAGCGGCGCTGCGCCTCGCCATTGGCACTCAGCACATCGGCCAAACCTTCAACTTCAACCAAATCAAGCTTGCCATTTTCAAAAGCCCGCTTGGTAAATTCCCCAGCCTCTGCCGGGCGAACACCTGGGATCAAAGCAAATTCTTTGAACAACACATCAAGAATTGCGGGGCTGCCGTGAAGATGAAACTCCACCACATCTTCGCTGGTGACAGTGTGCGGTTTGGGTAACCACAGCACCATTGCTTGATCGATAATAAAACCCTCGTGCGAGCTGAGTTTTCGAACACTTGCTAAGCGTGGTGGCGTAATTGCTCCGGCCAAATTCTCCAGAACTTTTGCGGCTTGCGTTCCCGAAATTCGCACAACGGCGATCCCAGCCCTACCCTGACCAGACGACAGCGCATAAATGGTGGGCAAGACAGTCATTTCGGAATCGAATCGATACCAAAACAGACCATCTCAACCCCCAAGATTAAGCATTCATTGAATCGAAGAAATCACTGTTGCCTTTAGTTTGGCGCATCTTATCAAGCAGGAACTCAATGGCATCAACCGTGCCCATCGGATTGAGAATGCGGCGCAAGACATAGGTCTTTTTCAGAGTGTCAGCCTTCACCAGCAATTCTTCCTTACGCGTGCCCGAACGCAGAATATCAATCGATGGGAACACGCGCTTATCTGCAACTTTACGATCCAAGATAATTTCCGAGTTACCCGTACCTTTAAACTCTTCGAAAATCACTTCGTCCATGCGGCTGCCGGTATCAATCAGCGCTGTCGCAATGATGGTGAGAGAACCACCCTGTTCAATATTGCGCGCGGCACCGAAAAAGCGCTTGGGGCGTTGCAGGGCGTTTGCATCCACACCACCCGTCAGAACTTTGCCGGACGATGGCACGACCGTATTATAAGCGCGGCCAAGCCTAGTAATAGAATCAAGCAAGATAACCACATCACGGCCATGCTCAACCAGGCGCTTGGCTTTCTCGATCACCATCTCTGCCACTTGCACATGGCGTGTCGCCGGCTCATCGAAGGTCGATGAAATAACCTCGCCTTTAACCGAGCGCTGCATATCAGTCACTTCTTCAGGCCGCTCGTCAATCAACAACAC
>JANXRO010000364.1 GCA_025356765.1 Hyphomicrobiales bacterium
CGCATCTTATGATGTGCCTCAGAGCACTTGCAATCCCAACCGAACCTTTATATAGACCGCGCAAGGCGCCCTTCGTCTATCGGTTAGGACGACAGCCTTTCACGTTGTAAAGACGGGTTCGACTCCCGTAGGGCGCACCATTTTTCTTCCATTGGTAAGATTTGCAGGTTGTGTTTAAGCCAGATGAGGCCATGATCTTGCCTCACTGGGCTTGCAGAGCTATTTCCCAATTATGACGAAAAAATATGTCAAGCGGTTCTCAAGCGTTCTAAGCGTGGCCCTTGGCCTCTATTTGGGCACTGCCTATTTGGTGGCGCCGCTTGTGTGGGCTGATTATATTTCATGGTCTGGCATAACCCAACATGCCGCCGTAACAACCACCAAACAAGGCCTTGCCGCTGACCCGTTAAATTTTGGGCTGGTAGGAACCAAGGAAGAAGTTGTTTCTGCCATGCGCCAAGCCGGTTGGTATCCAGCAGACCCCGTAACACTTAAGTCAAGCCTGGCCATCGCCAAAAGTGTGGCGTTTGACAGGCCCTATATTTATGCGCCCGTTAGCCCCTTGTTTTATGAAAACCGCAAACAAGATTTGGCCTTCGAAAAGCCTGTGGGCAACAGTGCCAAAAAGCGTCACCACGCAAGGCTGTGGCAAGTTATGGATAAAGGTGTTGAGGGAAAACCCGTGTGGGTGGGGGCCGCAACCTTTGATGCCAGTGTTGGCCTAAGCCATCTGACATTTCAAATCACCCACCACATCAGCCCCAATATTGATGCTGAACGCGATGAGTTGCTGGGTGATCTGGCCAAGGCCAAAGTTGTTCGCATGCTTTATCGTTTGCCTGCAGAGGGGCGAAGCCTGTTTGGCATGAATGGTGGTGGCGATAAATATCAAACCGATGGCGATATTCATTTCGGCGTAGTGTGTGATGATGCCAAGCCGCAGGAATATCCGCCGCGCCAACTGGCCCAATCGCCCTTTGTTGCTTTAAAAGACCGGGTGTGGACTTTCGCCGAAAATTCGAGTGGAAACAGATCTGTGCCAGCCTCGTTGAGCAAGCGATGAAAATTTCCCAAAACCCAGATGCCATTGCGCCAGATGGTTCAGAGGTTCGCTTTCTGGCCAGAACAGATCGTGGTTCCATGGCGCAATTCACGCTGCATAACGGCAAAACATCAATGGCTGTGGCGCATAGAACGGTCGAAGAAGTGTGGTACTTCACGCAAGGGCAGGGGCAGTTTTGGTGCAAATCCGCTGCTGGTGAAGAAGTTTTGGAAATCCGCGAAGGCGTCACATTGTCCATCCCCGTGGGCACGCATTTTCAATTTCGCAATACGGGTTCAGAGCCACTTGTTGCCGTCGCCACAACCATGCCGCCTTGGCCCGGTGAAAATGAGGCTTATGAAGTTGAAGGCAAATGGGTTGCTTCGCTCTAGCTTTTCCCACCCAGTTTCCCATATAAGCAGGCGATGAGCTTTCACTTTCGCAAAATGAACGGGTTGGGCAATGATTTTGTTGTGCTGGACGCACGCCAAAACACCATCGCCATTTCTGAATCCCAAGCCCGCGCTATTGCAGATCGCAAATCTGGCATTGGCTGTGACCAGTTGATTGTGATGGAGAAATCCAACTTTGCCGATGTACGCATGCGCATCTGGAATGCTGAAGGTGGCGAAGTTCCATCCTGTGGCAATGCTTCTCGCTGCATTGCCGATTTGATCTTTGACGAAAAGCATACAGGCCAAGCCACCATCGAAACTTTGGGCGGATTGTTGGTTGCCACCAAGGCTGGGGAAAAACTTGTCACTATCGATCAGGGCGTGCCGAAATTCGGCTGGGCCGAAATTCCACTGTCTGAACCCTTTGCCGATACGCGCCACATTGAATTGCAAGTGGGCCCGATTGATGCGCCGCTCATACATTCTCCATCCGTTGTGAATGTGGGCAACCCGCATTGCATTTTTTGGGTGAATGATTTGGATGTGGTTGATTTTTCGCGCGTCGGGCCAATGCTTGAAAATCATCCTATGTTCCCTGAACGCGCGAACATTTCTTTGGCCAAAGTTGTGGCGCGTGATCATGTGATTTTAAAGGTGTGGGAACGCGGTGCAGGCTTAACACAAGCCTGCGGCACAGCGGCTTGCGCCACCATGGCGGCGGGCCATCGCATCAAAATTATTGATGCAAAGTGCAAAATTTCTTTGCCCGGCGGAGACTTGTTCATGGCCGTGAATGAGGCCAACGGACACATTTTAATGACGGGCCCTGCCACATATGATTTTGAGGGCACCTTGCCTGAAGGCCTGTTGTGAGCCAGCCGCAAATTGAAACGTTTGGCTGCCGCCTCAATACTTTTGAGAGCGAGATTATGCGTGGCCACGCCGCCAAGGGCGGCTTGGAAAACGCCGTTATTTTTAACACATGCGCGGTGACAGCCGAGGCCACGCGCCAAGCACGCCAAGCCATTCGCAAAGCGCACAGAGAAAACCCCACAGCTCAAATTATCGTCACCGGCTGTGCCGCCCAAACAGACCCTGATATGTTTGCCGCCATGCCTGAAGTTTCCCGGGTGTTGGGCAACGAAGAAAAACTTCAAGCTTCTGCTTGGTTGGCCAATACCAATCGCCCCCGCGTTGATGTTGCAAACATCATGGACGTGAAACAAAACCGCCCGCCGATGATTGATCGTTTAACCGCAAGAACACGCGCATTTGTTCAGGTTCAAAATGGGTGTGATCATCGTTGCACATTTTGCATCATTCCCTTTGGGCGCGGCAATTCACGTTCTGTTGAAATTGCCGATGCCGTTGAACAGGTGCGCAGGTTGGTGGCTGAAGGGCACAATGAAATTGTTCTTTCAGGTGTTGATCTTACATCTTGGGGCAATGATCTTGAAGGTGCGCCCAAATTAGGAAAATTGCTCAGCCAAATTTTAAAATCGGTTCCAGATTTGAAGCGGTTGCGATTGTCTTCGATTGATTCAATTGAAGCTGATGAACAGCTAGTTGAGATGATCACCGGTGATCAACGCATCATGCCGCATCTGCATCTTTCGTTACAGTCTGGCGATAATATGATTTTAAAACGCATGAAGCGCCGTCACGCGCGCGAACACTCAATTGAGTTTTGTTCTGATCTGCGCAGCCGCAGGCCAGATATGGTTTTTGGTGCCGACATTATTGCTGGCTTTCCCACCGAAACCGATGAAATGTTTGAAAACACGTTGAATATTGTTGATGAATGCGGGCTGACATATTTGCATGTGTTTCCATATTCGCCGCGCCCCGGCACACCAGCTGAAAAAATGCCACCCGTTGCTGGCCAAGTGATTAAACGGCGTGCCGCATTGCTTCGGGCCAAAGGTGAAGCAAGGTTGGAAAAATATTTGGGCCAACAGGTTGGCGAAACCCGCAACATATTGGTTGAAACGCCTAACGCGGGGCGCACGGAACATTTTGCGCTGGCAAAATTTGAAACGGCAATGGTGCCTGGTGCTTTGGTGAAAGCTAAAGTGCAATCAGCAACACCAACCCATTTGCATATGAGCATGTGATGGCCGGATTTTTCAAAAAACTATTCAATCGCATTGTCGGCAATCCAATCGAAGAGGTTGTGGTTGAACCCGCAGCACCCGCCGCGTTGCCTGCACCAGCGCCGCAGCCACAACCCGAGCCGAAAGTAACGACTGTCAAACCAGTTGCGAAAACCAAGCAACCCGCCAAAAAAGCTTTAGAAAAAAAGGCGCAGATCAAAACACCGCCTGCAAAAAAAGCGGTTGCGAAAAAAGTTGCCGTGCAGAAAGTGGTGGCCAAAAAAGTAGCTGCTAAACCTGCTGCTCAGTCCACTTCAAAGTCAGTACCTTTGGCTGCACCGCAAAAGAAGTTGGCACCCACGGCAAAGGCTGTGGTTGCTAAGCCACGCCCCGCATCTGTCGTTCCTGAGGTTGCCAAGCCTCAGCCCATTGTTGTTGAAAAAGAAGTTCCGTCGCCGCCGGATTTAGTTCCGGCTACCACAATGCCTGTGGCCGAGCCTGTTGCCAGAGCTGGTTGGTTCTCAAAACTAAAAGAAGGGCTTTCCAAGTCCTCCAAATCCATCGGGGGCTCAATCACATCCATCTTCACCAAGCGCAAGCTTGATAAAGACACGTTGCAAGATTTGGAAGATACGCTTGTGCAGGCTGATCTTGGTTTGCCAGTTGCTGAGCGTATTATTGCAAGGGTTTCACAAGGGCGTTTCGACAAAGAGATTGATCCCGAAGAGGTGAAACAGATTTTGGCAGACGAAGTGGCCAAGGTTTTAAAGCCTGTGGAAGTTCCGTTTAACTTTGGTGCAGAAAAACCTTTTGTTGTTATGGTTGTTGGCGTGAATGGTTCGGGCAAAACCACCACCATCGGCAAGCTTGGCTCGATCGCTGCAGGCGAAGGCTTCAAAGTGATGTTTGCAGCATGTGACACATTCCGCGCCGCCGCCATTGAACAGCTGACCGTTTGGGGCAAGCGCATCGGGGCTGAAACGATGAGCAGGCCAACGGGGGCAGATTCGGCAGGCCTTGCCTTTGATGCATTAAAAGCTGCCAAAGAAAACGGAACGGATATTTTATTCATCGACACTGCGGGCCGCCTGCAAAACAAAGCCTATTTGATGGATGAGCTTGATAAGGTTGTGCGTGTTATTAAAAAGCAAGATGAAACAGCGCCCCACGCGGTGCTTTTGGTGCTGGATGCAACCACAGGCCAAAACGCACTTTCTCAAGTGGACGTGTTCAGCAAGGTCGCCGGTGTAACAGGGCTTATAATGACCAAGCTTGATGGCACAGCGCGCGGTGGCATTTTGGTGGCCATTGCAGAAAAGTTCAAACTGCCCATCCATGCCATTGGCGTGGGCGAATCCATCGACGACTTGCAACCCTTTGACGCGCAGGGTTTTGCCCGCGCCATAGCCGGATTTGAAAACACATGAATGATTTGAAGCTGGGCCAAACCCAAAAAATGTTGCTCGATTTGGGGCCGTTGCTGGCGTTTTTTCTGGCCAATTGGAAATTTGGTTTGATCACCGCAACTGGCGTTTTGATGGCCGCCACATTCGTGTCTCTGGCCATCACCTATTGGATCACCCGAACCGTGTCGAAATTTACGCTGATCAGCGCGTGTTTCATTGCAGTGTTTGGTGCTGCAACTTTATATTTTCAAGATACGTGGTATCTCAAAGCCAAGGTTACATTGATTGAATTTTTGTTCGCTGGGTTTCTATTCGCCGGGCTCTATTTCAATAAGCTTTTTGTAAAAGATATTATGGGCCACGCACTGGATATGCCAGATGACGCGTGGAAAACTCTCACCATTCGGTGGGGATTATTTTTCGTCGCCATGGCAATTTTGAATTTGATAATCTGGAAGTTTTTTTCTGAAAGCATGTGGGTCAGCTTCAAGGCATTTGGCTTGCTTGGTTGCACCATGATATTTGCTTTAGCCAACACGCCCTTCATGGCAAAATATATGAAGGACTAAGGTTATAACCCAAACATCATAACCAACCGCGTTGCAAGGCCAGCAGTAACGCCACTTAAAACCGTGCCCCAAACCATATCAATGATTGCAATGCGCCAACCAAAACCTTCCATCACGGAAAGATTTGTGAAATCATAAGTGCCATAGGCCATTGCTCCAATGGCGGCACCTAAGCCAGCAGCTATCAGCCAAGAACCACTGTTTAGGCCAGGCGACACGGCGAAAAACCAAACACCAAGTGCATAGCCTAAATAAAATATCAAGGCCGCCGTGAGATTAGGTTGCTTCTTCAGAAGCGTTCCAATTTCGGCAACATAAGTTGAACGTGCAACACCCATCAACCACACCATGTCGATAGCCACAAACAGAACAACAATAATAATATAGCTTACTAAAAATTTGCTCATCGCGCTGGCCCTTCATACAAGTTTG
>JANXRO010000024.1 GCA_025356765.1 Hyphomicrobiales bacterium
TGCATCAGCTTCTTGGCAAACAATATGGAATGTGAGATCGGGCGTCCGACATTTTGAAATCCAACCTTCGGGTTTTTTGGCCGATTGTTTTTCTGTTGGTTCATCTTCCAAGCGTAACACAGTTCGGCGAAGCATTGAAAATTTCATGCCAGATTGAATTGCTGAATCGACATCAATACCAAGCCCTTGCAATGCAGCAGGCGAGGGCAAAAATTCAGCACTCGCCAAAAATAATGGCCAAAGCGTAATATCTGCTCCAAGCCTATATTTGCAGGCAATACGCCGCTCACGCTCAACGAATCGTGCTTCGGCAAATGAGCCATTTGAAATTTTCACGCCATCTTTCAAACTTGGTTCGGCAAAGGGCGGATCAATTTTCAACAACGTAGCAGATGGAACCGGCGCCAAATAATCAGGCACAAGTTGGTCCAACAGATTATTGGTGAACTGAGAATATTCGTGTTTCAGTTTCAGTTGAACACGCGCCGCCATAAATGCCGTGCCTTCAAGCAAACCGGCAATCATCGGATCCATATTGTTGTCGAGCAATCCTCCAAGCCTTTCAGCAAGGCCGGGAAACTCCTCGGCAAACTCTTTCCCGTGCTCTTTTAAAATTCTGAGCTCACGGTTATAGAGTTCAAGAAATTCCCGATTCATAGCTCACAATCGCTTCACATTCATCTTGCCGCTATAGGACTCGATGTCGGCCACAAATTCCACCGGCACATCCGTTGGCGTTGCATACATTTCCGCAGCAACATGAAACGAAAGGCGCATATTCACTTCGTCAAGTTCACCACTTTTTGAAACTTCCAAAGTTTGGCTTGCGAGGCGGATTTCATATCGCTGCAAAACTTCTTTCAGATGGGTTTGAACATTGTCAGTCGCATCAGATTCAGCTGAAAATGAAGTCATGTCGCTTACGCCAAAATTCAATATGGATTGTTTGACATAATCAAGCCCATCCAGGTTTTCTGCAGAGGCAAGGTTTACAGTATTAAGCAGGGCTGCCAAATCTTGTGACAGCTCCTGCTTTAATACACTTTCATTCACTGCATTTCGCGGGGAAGAACGCCTGCCGGCAATAACACGTTCGTCAGATTCACTTCTTAAATCAATTTTTTTTTGAGAATCTTTTTCCCGAAATGCTGCCCTGAACGCTTGCATAATGGGTGGTACGAAACGATCATGCTTCTTAACGTTCTTCACGAGCGGTTAAGCACCTTGTTTAATGTCCCATTCTACAGTTTTTCCGCCACCAAGCGAGCCATCTGATTTCTGCACTTTATATTCAAACCCGTATTTGGCTTCGTTCAAGCTGAATGACTCGTGCGGTTCCCCGCCTGCGCCCATGCTGATTGAATAGTTGGTCACCACTGCGTCTTTAAGGGTGATTTTCAGATATTCTTGTTGGCCACCGCCCTGCTTACGCGACACGATAACAGCCTCGGTGATAACTTCACCAGTCAAAAGAGCCAACTGTATTCCGTTGGATGCCCCATCAACCGCCTTGGTGAATGAAACATCTGAGAAAGATACTTCACCAGTGCCACCGCCACCGCCACGGTGGCTGCTGCCAGGGCTTACCATTCCCCAGTTCACGGATTGAATATCAATTTCTCCAATGTGATCTTTCTTGGCGCTTTCGCCGGCAATCTTGCCTTGCTTTTGGCCGGTAAGTTTCAGAATGATATCGTCTGCCATGTGCTGTCTCCGTTGCTAAGTTCTGGGTTAGCGCGTTTCTCGCGTAACAATCACATAATCATCTTTTAACAAACTTGTGATCCTGCAAATGGGGGATGCCGGAACTGGAACCTAGTTTTGCTGACCAGGCAATCGCGACACCAAGCTCATCCCAACATCCATGCCTTCAAGTTGATAATGCGGCCGCAGATAAAAGCGCGCGACGTAATAGCCAGGGTTTTCCTCGTCTGGAAAAACTTCAACCTTGGCATCAGCAAGCGGCAATTTTGCTTTTGTTGCCTCGCTGGAGTTTTTCGGATCACCATCCACATATTTCATGATCCAGTCTTGCAGCCAGCGTTGCAACTGCGCCTCTTCCATCGTGGCTCCAATCTTGTCACGCACCATGCATTTAAGGTAATGTGCAAAACGAGACACAGCGAACATATAAGGCAGCCGGGAAGACAAATTGTCTGCGGCCGTTGCCAAATCGCTGTCCATTTTGCGCGGCTTGTAAAGCGATTGTGCGCCGATAAAGGCCGCCTTGTCCGTATTCTTACGGTGGATCAACGGCAACAGGCCAGACTTTGAAAGCTCAGCTTCGCGGCGGTCACTGATTGCAATTTCCGTTGGGCACTTTAGATCAATGCCACCGTCATCCGTCGGGAATGTGTGTGTTGGTAAGTTCACAACTTCGCCACCAGATTGAACACCGCGAATTCTCACCGTCCATCCATATTCTTTGAAGGCGCGGTTGATATTTGTGGCCATGGCATAGGCTGCATTCATCCAGCCATATTTTTCACCCTTATGGCCGTCAGTGTCTTCTTCGAAGGCGAATTCTTCGACTGGCTCAGATTTAGCACCATAAGGTTGGCGGGCCAAAACGCGCGGCATGCAAAGCCCCACATAGCGAGAATCGGGTTGCTCGCGCAGAGATTTAAACGCTGCATAATCTGGTGTATCAAAAATTTTACCAATGTCGCGCGGGTTGGTAA
>JANXRO010000026.1 GCA_025356765.1 Hyphomicrobiales bacterium
TTGATTGTGGATAATTATGATAGTTTCGTTTTCAACGTGGCGCGCTATTTTGAAGAACTGGCACAAAAAGTAAAAGTGGTGCGCAATGATGCTGTTAAGCCGCAAGATTTGAAGGCCAAGGCCATTGTCATTTCACCCGGCCCCTGCACGCCCCTTGAAGCAGGCGCATCGATGCAGATTGTAAAAGATCTTTCAGGAAAAATCCCCATTTTAGGGATTTGCCTTGGCCACCAAGTGATAGGCCAAGTGTTTGGTGCAGAAGTCACACGTGCCAAGCAGCCGTTGCATGGGGAAGCATCGGCCATCGAACATGATGGCAGGGGAATATTTGCTGGCATTCCGCAAGGTTTTGCGGCGGGCCGTTATCATTCTTTGATTGTGGAGAATAACCCAGATACAGAATTGAACGTAACCGCACGGGCAGAAAATGGCGAAGTAATGGCCTTGCAACACAAGACGCATCAAACTTACGGTGTTCAATTTCATCCCGAGTCAGTTCTTACCCAACATGGCTATGACCTGCTGCGCAATTTTTTGAAGGTGATTGCATGAGTGTTGTGTGGTGCAATGGCGAGATTGTTGACCAACTCCATTTGAAATCAAACGAACGTGGTTTGATGTTGGGCGATGGAATATTTGAAACTATCGCTGTGCGGGCAGGAAATCCCATTTGGCTTCCCGAGCACATCCAACGCATGGGCGATGCCGCGGCTGAATTGGGCATTGGGTTTTCATCTGAAAATATATTTGACGCCGTCAAGGCGGTCTTAAAACACAGCCAAGCGGAAGCTGAAGTTTTGCGCATCACATTAACACGAGGGCCAACGCTGCGTGGCCTTGCGGCCGAAGGCACCACGCCCAGTCTCATCATCACGCTCAGTTCGTTTGATCGCAGCGCGCTGCAAAAATCAGTCAGGCTCGCCACTTCGGCAATAAGGCGCAACGAAACTGCACCCTCTTGCCGCTTGAAAACACTGTCTTACATTGATGCCATTGCAGCAGCGCGTGAAGTTTCATCGCGTGCCGATGATGCTTTGATGTTGAATTCAAAAGGCCATGTGGCTTCGACAACGATTGGCAACATTTTTTTGTTGAAGGCAAATGTGCTGAGCACACCCTCAACTGATCAAGCCATATTGCCGGGCATAGCCCGACAGAAACTTATTCGTGGCGCAGCTGAATTAGGGCTCATCGTCGAAGAGCGCGCTGTGGAAATAAAAGAGCTTCACGCAGCTGATTGTGTTTTCGTCACCAACTCATTGCGCCTTGCAACACCAGTGTCATCTCTTGATGGCAAGGCATGCGGAACGCGCGACATTGGTTTCATTCAAGGCTATTATGAACAACATTCAAAAGGAGATGCGACATGAAATTTTTTGCTGATACGGGCGATATTGCTGAAATTCGCGATATTCAGGCCTTAGGCCTTCTCGATGGCGTGACTACCAACCCATCGCTTATTGCCAAAACTGGAAAGCCGTTTTTAGAAACGATCAAAGAGATCTGCTCCTTCGTGGAAGGGCCTGTTTCTGCCGAAGTTGCGGCACTGGATTATGCAGGCATGATGAAAGAGGCTGATGTTTTGCGCAAAATTGCAAAAAATGTAGCCGTGAAAGTGCCTTTGACTTTAGATGGTTTGAAAGCTTGCAAAGCGTTGACCAGCGACGGTACGATGGTCAATGTAACTTTATGCTTTTCGGCCAACCAAGCGCTGCTTGCGGCAAAAGCGGGTGCCACTTTTATCTCACCCTTTATCGGCAGGCTTGATGACATTCATATCGACGGCATGGATTTGATTGCTGAGATCAGGCAGATCTATGACAACTATGATTATGACACCAATATTCTGGCGGCATCGATCCGCACTGCCAATCACATTAAGGAGGCAGCTTTGATTGGCGCAGACTATGCCACGGCACCTCCGGCAGTTCTTAAATCGCTAGTCAAACATCCATTGACAGATAAGGGCATTGAAACGTTCTTGGCAGATTGGAAAAAAACGGGCCAATCCATCGCTTAGCCTTTTTAAAGGATTAGGGCGCTAAAAATTGCCATGGTTGAACAGCTTCAACAATTTGGATTTGCGCCTGATGTGGCCCCCATTGCAACGCAATGGTTGGGCAAGCTGAAATCTGAACGGCGCGTGTCGGCCAAAACGTTGGAAGCCTATACGCGCGATCTTGGACAGTTTGCGGCCTTTCTCAATGATCATTTGGGAGAGGCCGCCACAATCCCCAGCTTGTCTGCACTAGAGGTTTCTGATTTTCGCAGCTTCATGGCCAAACGGCGCGCAGCAGCAATTGAGAGCCGCACCCTTTCAAGGCAACTTTCGTCCATCCGTTCTTTCTTTCGTTATGCTGAGCGCAACGGCCACTTTAAATGCGCAGCGCTAAGCGCCGTGCGCTCACCCAAAATTGCTCATTCGGTGCCAAGGCCACTCAGCGAAGAACAGGCCCAGCGCATCACCACAGAAGTGATTTTAGAAAACAGCCATGCTTGGGTTAATGCGCGCGATCTAGCCGTGTTGATGTTGCTTTATGGCTGCGGGCTTCGCATTTCTGAAGCATTGAGTTTAAACCTCAAACAAGCTGAAGAAAATCCACTGGTTGTATTGGGAAAAGGCGGCAAGACGCGTTTGGTGCCTGTGGTGCAAGCTGCAACGGATGCGATTGCCGCCTATTGCAAACTTTGCCCGTTTCAGCTTTCCGCTAAAACACTTTTGTTTCGCGGTGCCAAGGGCGGGCCACTTTCACCGCGTATTATTCAACTGTTGATTGAACGTTTGCGCGGGGCATTGAATCTGCCGGATAGCGCTACACCGCACGCGCTGCGTCATTCATTTGCATCACATTTGCTGGGCAATGGCGCTGATCTTCGTGTGATCCAGGATTTATTAGGACATGCTTCTTTATCGTCCACCCAAATCTATACTGAAGTGAACCGCAAACATTTGTTGGAACAATATCAGAAGGCCTTTCCAACCGCGTGAAGACTGCTAGATTGATCATATGATCAATGTCGCCCGCGTCACCCCCGATGAAACCCTGCCCACCTCAGTTGATGTTGTTGTGATTGGTGGTGGTATAGCGGGCATCACTGCGGCATTGGAATTGGTTGATCGCGGCCTCAAGGTTGTCGTTGTCGAAAAGGGCGAAGTGGCGGCCGAACAATCCAGCCGCAATTGGGGTTGGTGTCGGCAAATGGGGCGTGATCCCCGCGAAATTCCGTTGATTTTGGAATCACTCAAACTGTGGAGAAATATGGATAGCCGTATCAATGGCGAAACCGGTTTTAAAACCGCTGGCATTGCATATCTCTGTAAAGACGATTCTGAAACGGCGCGGAACACATCTTGGTTGGAGAATTATGCAAAACCCGCTGGCATCGACAGTGCGATTGTTTCTGGCAAAGCATTAGACGATGTTCTACCGGGATCATCACCCCATTTTAAAGCCGCACTTTACACACCGAGCGATGGCCGTGCAGAACCTTTCATCGCGGTGCCAGCAATTGCCCGCGCCGTTCAAGCCAAGGGCGGGAAAATTTTTACGAATTGCGCCGCACGGGGCATAGAAACTGAGGCGGGCCGCGTTTCGGCGGTGGTCACTGAGCGTGGCACAATCAAATGCAAGGCAGCGCTGTTGGCTGGCGGATATTGGTCTCGGCATTTTTTGGCCAATATTGGAATTTCATTTCCTCAGCTTGGCGTTTTAGGTTCGGTTCAACGCACAACTCCGCTTGAAAATGGTTTTCAAACGTCATTCTCCGGAAGTAAATTCTGTGTGCGCAAACGTGCTGATGGTGGATTTACAGTAACGCACAATATTTATACCGTTGCGCAAATTGTGCCGGATAGTTTTAAATATTTCACAGATTTTTTGTCGGTTCTAAAAATGGATTGGCGCAATATAAAGCCACGGCTTGGTTCGCATTTTTTTGCTGAAGCAGGTCTTAAGCGGAAATGGGCTTTAGATGAAATTTCGCCATTTGAAAAAATTCGAATTCTTGATCCCAAACCCCATGATTGGATTTTGGATGAAGCATTGGCAGATTTAAAGGCAATTTTTCCAGCTTTCGCCCGCGTGCAAGTTGCCGAACGATGGGGCGGAATGATTGATGCAACCCCCGACGCTGTTCCGGTGATTTCAGCAATTGCTAAACAACCGGGGCTTTATTTGTCATCAGGTTATTCTGGCCATGGTTTTGGAATTGGGCCGGGTGCAGGTAAATTGATGGCACAAATTATTGTGGGCGAGCAGACGTGCGTAGAAGCTAGTCCGTTTCGATTTGAAAGATTCAGTGATGGGTCAAAACCAAAACCGATGACAGGTTTTTAGGCAGCGGCTTTCTCTGCGCTGGCCATGGCGCGCGTGACGGTATCCAACAATTCTTGTGGCTGTACTGGTTTGCGCATGAAACCGAATACTTTGAGGTTTGCGGCGCGCAATTGCGTAGAGCGTTCAACATCAGCAGTGACCATGACAAAATTAGATTTGGCACCCATCACCTGAAGGGTTTCAACAACATCCAATCCGTTCTTGACGCTGCCCAAACGGAAATCGAAAAGCCCGACAGCAAATGTTTGATCGACGGCAAATTCAACGGCACTTTCTGGATCAGCAAAGCCTTTGACCTTGTAGCCAAAGTCCGCCAGAAGTTCTGCAACACTGGTAAGAAGATCAACGTCATCATCCAGAATTAAAATATCAATATCTTTTTTCGTCATCGCACCCATTCCCTTAAGCGTGACAATGACAGGAACAGTTTTTATTTCGCTTAAAACGATCTATCAAATTTTATGAATGAATGGCGCGGCCCAAAACGGCCATTGCCGCTTCTTTGACTGTTTCTGACAACGTAGGGTGGGCATGGCATGTTCTTGCTAAATCTTCGGATGAGCCACCAAACTCCATCAAAACTGCAACCTCATGTATTAATTCACCAGCTTGAGCGCCAATAATATGGCAGCCTAAAACCTTGTCTGTCTTGGCATCAGC
>JANXRO010000034.1 GCA_025356765.1 Hyphomicrobiales bacterium
TTTGGCAGTGCCCATGATTTGCTGACAAAAGTTGCCATTGGCTTGCTCATTTTGCATGTGCTTGGCGCGCTGAAACATCAATTCATCGATAAGGATAATTTGTTAAAGCGCATGTCCCCGCACTAATTCCTCTGCGCGCGCCGTTGGGTTATTTGCATTCCGAACGGCCGCTAGAAGAACCATCATGGCCCCTGCTTGATGCAACAGGGCCAGCGCTAAGGGCACATGCCATAAAAGCGTCAACACACCTAAACTTGCTTGCGCAAATATGGCCAGAACCAGCAGGGCAGATGATCGCGAGCGAACCCGCGATAAGTGAAAAATCGCCAGCGCTAAAATACTATAGGCCAGCAAGCGATGATCAAATTGCACAGTCATCGCGTTTTCAAAAATGTTGATCCAGCTTGGGCTCATGGCACCCAATCCTTGCGGCACAAGCTGGCCCTCCATCAACGGCCAGGTGTTATATCCCTGGCCTGCATCAAGGCCCGCCACAAATGCGCCGGCGGCGATTTGCAACAAAACTAAAAATGGCAAAGCCAATGCAATCAGAGAGTTACATCCAGCATTTGTACTTTTAAGTGAAAACATGGTCCATAGCACGGCAGCAAAAAGGAAGCTGGCCAAAGTGAGATGTGCTGCCAATCGATATTGACTGACGGACACACGGTCCACCAGACCCGAAGCCACCATATACCAACCCAGCGCACCTTGAGCCCCACCCAATACAAACAACATTAAAAGCTTTGGCCAAAGACCGCTTGGCAATTGGCGGCGCATTGCGAACCAAAAAAAAGGTACTGCAAATACAAAGCCCACCAAACGGCCGAGCAATCGGTGCGCCCATTCCCACCAAAAAATGAACTGAAAATCTGCCAAGCTCATCCCTTGGTTTTGCAATTTATATTGCGATGAGAGTTTGTATTTCTCAAACGCGTCTTGCCAGTCTGCGGCATTGAGAGGCGGGATGGTGCCCACAATCGGTTTCCATTCGGTAATAGATAATCCGCTGCCAGTCAGCCGGGTTGCACCGCCAACGACAACCATGGCGAAAATCATCGCCGCAATAAGACCAAGCCAGCGCGCGATCCACGGATTGATGGTTGAGTTCAAATTCATCGTCAAATTTTGGCCGAGCCACTGCAAAGGAGCAAGTGCCTCTTGGCCGCAGGGACAGCGGCATACCGCTGCACTATATGACGCGCATGAAAATACGCACGCGCAAGTTCATCGGCATCATTTTAACGGTTGGGTTCATGGCCATCTATTCGCTGGTTATGATGGCTTTTGGTGGCGTGTTCATTTTGGGCCACGGCCGCCTGTTTGAATTGGCGTTTTATATTATTGGCGGTCTGGCTTGGCTTCCCGTTGAAATGGCCATCATCAAATGGATGTCGAAGCCAGATTTGGCCTAATTCACATTTACGGTTTTAAGCTTGTTGAGCAACAATGTGGGCAGGCCCGACATCATCGCATCGACATAACGAATTTCCTGATATCGGCCTGAAATCATAACGCGCGGAAACGCTTGCAAATGTTGCGCATGGTCTGAAACCACGATGCCCTTACGCGTGGTCAGCGAGGCTTGATAACCGGCTTCTGCCGCCAACTTAAAATCTCGGGCGGTGGCATTGGGTTCATCGCCATACGGATAAGCGTTGAATGCAACGTCCTGGCCTAAATGTTTTGAAATGACGGCCCGGGATTTTTCAAGTTCTTGCGCAGCTTCAGCCGCGTTCATTTTGCCAACGGAATGATGGTTCATGGTGTGGGCACCGATCGTACACAAAGGGTCTTGATTGATTTTGCGCAAATCATCCCACGTCATCGCCACTGCCTTGCAATAGGCTTCGACATCGATGCTATGAACTGCAGCAAGTGATCGGATAGTCGTTCGCTGCTGATGTTCTTCGAGTGCTTCGACCTTAGGCAGCAGCAAATTCCACGCAGACCATTTTTCAATTTCTGATGAACACGGAAGATTAAAGGCGAAATCTCCGATTTGACCCGACACATTTTTGTTTCGAGCAATGATCAACTCAAGAATGCGCCACCATAATTCGCAGGTGCCTTCAGCAATGCGAGGCGCTACAAAAATTGTGTAGGGGCAATTCAGGGCATCAAAAACCGGCTGGGCATAAATTTGATTGTCTTTATAGCCATCATCAAGTGTGAAAACAGCGAAGGGCTTTTCATTTTTAGGCGAAGATTCAAGTCGGGCCACAGCATCGCCCAACGACAGGGTTTGATATCCGCGCATCCGCACGTGGTTGATCAAGCTTACTAAAAACTCAGGTTCAATCTCCAATTTGCTGTTGGGAAAAAACCCTTGTTGTCTGCCGCCGCCCGGGCATACGTGATGCAGGCAAAATATGGCTCCCCTGCCCCGCAAAAAATTCCGTGTCAGTGACGTAAGCCCACTAAAATGCAATGTGTCCAACGCTGTTCGCAAAACGGCGGGAGAAGGCATCAGACTAGCTGGCTGCGGCTTGCGATGGTTGCGCCTGGTTTTGATAATCCAACTTCAACAACAAGGTTTTTGTTTTGCCGTTGCTTTCAATTGAACGTGCCGCATCCGCCGCGTCTTTCAAGCGCGCCTGCGTTGCCATGAGAACAGCGATGTCTGAGGCATTGACCAATTTTACAGTCTCGCCCTTGGCCTCGCCTGCATGAAGCAGAACAAATGCGTAAATTGATCGAAGCGCTTTCAGAATTGTATCAATGCGCTGCGCAATAAGTTCATCACTGTTGTGGATCGAAGAATTGCCAAAACGTATGATATGAAGCGCAGATGACGGATCACGTGCCACCACTTTGGTAAAATCAGCAGCACCGCTCACCAATTCTGCCAAACCCGCACCTGGCTGGAGCGGAAGCATTTTTTCAAAGCCATTATTCGATGGCGATACGTTTATAATCATGGTCTTGTAGCCCTGATCAGCGAGTGCACGGCCCGTTGCAATTGCTGTCATGGCTGCATTGGGCCCGTTGCTGCCAATACTGGTGAAGGTGTAACTTGAGTGGCCCTGCGATTGTTTCAGCCCAATAAGAGTTGCGGCGACGCGCTGGGCAGCGCTTGCCAGTTTTGGTGCTCTGCCATCACGCAAATCGTCCATCATCGCGGCGGCGGCGCTGGCCGTAAGGGCTGCCGGCATTATGCTAAGAACAGACGCCGAAGGTTCCTGCCCCACTGCAAATGCATTTGTGGGAGACAACGGCGGTGAACCTGGTGCGAAAGTAGGAAATTTGAAATCAGGAATATTCAATTCAGCGTTATCAACTTCGGCCGCGGGGTGCTGGCGTGGGCCCTCCGGAACGGGCAAGGCTGGGCGTGTTCCAAGCGACATTACCTCAGCCACAAACGCAAAGCCCAAACCAAGAGCCAGGCCAGCAAGAGTGCTTAACAACAGAATCGGACCAGTTTTGGGGAAATATGGTGTTGGCGGGGCGAAAGCTTTTTGAATGATGCGCGCATAGCCTGGTTGCAGGCTTGAATCTTGGCGCGAACTGGCATCGGCATAACGGCCCAACATGGTTTCAAGCAAGGCACGGTTTGCATCCGCATCCCTTTGCAGAGCTTTTAGCTTGATTTCAGACACGTTGGAATCGGCTTCTGTGCCTTTCATTTTTTCCAAATTAGCGCGAATGGAATTGGCGCGCGCTTGGGCAACTTTTGCTTGACCATTTAAACTTTCAACAATTTTCAAAGCTTCTGCGCGCACTTGCAAGTTCACCGCATTCAACTCTTGCCTTGCAGCAATCATTTTAGGATGGTTTGGCAAATATACGGCAGATAATTCCGAAATTTTCCGTTGCGCTGAAACTTGCTGCTCACGCAAATTCTGCACGAGAGTTGAAGACAGAACGTCAGATGATGCATCAACTGTTCCGCGTGTGGCCAGCATGTTTTTAATTTCAGCAGCGCGGGCAATAGCTTCAGATGCGGCAGTGTCAGCAACCGTAATCTGCGCATTCAAATC
>JANXRO010000038.1 GCA_025356765.1 Hyphomicrobiales bacterium
GCCATCTTCATGGTAAAGCCTATAGAGCAAGTCTTCTGAGGTCAGCGTTGGATCAAGCAATTCATGGTCTTCAATCGTGTCCAGCAAAAGCCGCGCTTTAACCCAATTATCATCTTCAACAATTTCAGATGTTTCGCTTTGTTGTTCAGGGATTGGTGATGACCCACCTTCGGCTGGCACATGCTGCACCAAAATTGCGCCTGCCCGCCAATGGGGCTTTTTTTCACCACGCGCAAACAACGGGCCGGCGGCCACGCGTAGACGCGTTGGAATTTGTTCTGATTGCATAAAATAAGTGTGTGCTGCTTCAGCCAAAGTATTTTGGGCCAGTGCCACAATGCCTTGGTAACGTTCCATCGCTTGGCCTTGGTCAACTGTCATTGCCAGATATCCCTCACCCAACAATTGCCTTTGATCAGGCTTTGCCATTTCAGCCACGCGCGGTTTTGAAAACTTGGCACAACCGCGAACGCCGCCGGGGGACACAAAATCTGCCACCAACATTGTGACAGGTCCATCGGTTTTCGTTTGAATGATGAATTTGCCGCTGAACTTCAACGCGGTCCCCAACATAGCAGTTAAGGCCAAACCTTCGGCCACAAGGCCAGACACCGGTTCAGGATAGTCATGGCGCGAGATCACATCATCCAATACCGCACCCAAGCGCACAATGCGCCCGCGCACGCCAAGGGGTTTGATTGCAAACGGAATAACGTGATCAGAAGTCATTTCAAACCAAAGCAAGAAAGCAGAATGGCCTTTTGGGCATGAAGCCGATTTTCAGCCTCATCAAACACCACCGAATGTGGCCCATCCATAATCTCATCTGTCACTTCTTCATTGCGATGCGCTGGCAGGCAATGCATGAAAAGTGCGTCCTTGGCCGCGTGTTTCATCAATGCGGCATTGACCTGATAGGGCTTTAGTAAATTATGCCGGTTTTCAATATCATCATCGTGCATTGAAACCCAAGCATCCGTCACCACGCAATCGGCATGGGCAACGGCCTGTTCGGGCGATGTCATCACTTCAACATCAGCTTTGTTTTGCGTTGCCCAATTTAAAAAATCTTTGTGGGGCCGAAGAGATTCAGGCGCACCAATTTTGAGCGACCCGCCCAAAACCCCCACAGCTTCAATCCACGACGCGCACACATTGTTGCCGTCACCAATCCACGCCACGCGGCTTCTGGCAATGTCGCCTTTGCGTTCTTCCAAGGTTAAAACATCAGCCAACACTTGGGTTGGATGCGTGCGATTTGTAAGCCCGTTGATCACAGGAATAGTTGCGGCAGAGGCAAATTCCAAAAGTGTTTCATGGGCTTTGGCGCGCAACATCACACAATCAACATAACGCGAAACCACCCGCGCCGTATCCGCAATCGTCTCGCCCCGACCAAGCTGCATTTCAGCGCCAGAGACAGTGAACACTTCGCCACCCAACTGCCTGATTGCCATTTCAAATGAAAACCGCGTGCGCGTGGAAGGGCGTTCAAACACCAAGGCTATGGCTTTGCCTTTCAAGGGCAGATCTTTATCTTCCATGCCTTTGTGCAAAGTTTTGCGCGCCTGCTTACGGGTTGCAGCACTGTCGAGCATCATCCGCAATTGCGGCTTGGTAAAATCTTTTAAATCTAAAAAATGCGGCATTTAGTTTTTCTTTTCCAAGGCAACGCAGGTTGCTTCAAGTTTTTGAACGGCTTCATTGATGTCGTCATCGGTCACAATCAAAGGGGGCAGCAAGCGCACCACATTGTCACCAGCGCCCAAAACCAAGAGATGTTCAGCCAAAGCAGCCTTCACAAAATCAGCGTTCACCACTTTGGTTTTAAGGCCCATCATCAAACCTTCACCGCGCACGCTTTCAATAATGGTGGGATGGGTGTCTTTCAGGCGTTCAAGCTTCTGCTTTAGGTGAATGGCTTGGCGTTGCACATTGTCTAAAAACCCATCCCCCAAAACCACTTCAAGCACAGCACTGCCAACGGCCGTGGCCAATGGGTTTCCGCCAAAGGTTGAGCCATGGGTGGTGGCAATCATGCCAGATGCGGCCTGTTCTGTGGCAAGCACGGCGCCCAAGGGAAAGCCCCCACCAATGCCTTTGGCAACGGCCATGATATCAGGGGTAACGCCAGCCCATTCATGGGCGAATAGTTTTCCGGTGCGGCCAACGCCACATTGAATTTCATCAAACAACAACAAAAGCCCGTGCTTGTCACACAACGCCCGAAGACCGCGCAAACATTGGTGTGGTACGGGCCGGATACCGCCTTCACCTTGAATGGGCTCAATCAGAATTGCTGCTGTCTGCGGCCCAATTGCTGCCTCCAATGCAGCATGATCACCAAAAGCGACTTGGTCAAAGCCCGGGGCTTTGGGGCCAAAGCCTTCAAGATATTTTTCTTGGCCACCGGCGGCAAGTGTTGCGATTGTGCGCCCGTGAAAGGCACCTTCAAATGTGATGATATGATATTTTTCAGGCTGGCCTTGGGCCGCATAAAATTTGCGGGCCATTTTAATGGTCAGTTCCATGGCCTCTGCACCTGAGTTGCAGAAGAACACTTTATCGGCGAAGGAATGTTCGGTGAGCGTCTTGGCCAATTTTTCTTGGCCGGGCATTTGATAGACATTTGACGTGTGCCAAATTTTTTGCGCTTGTTCCGTTAACGCAGCAACCAGATGCGGATGCGCATGACCAAGGGCATTCACAGCAACGCCTGAACCGAAATCCAGATAGGCCGTTCCATCTTCTGTGAAGGCGCGCGAACCCACACCGCGCACAAAACCAACATTGGCGCGATTATAAACGGGAAGCACTGCCGAATTCACCGAAGTTGTCATAGGCCATCTCCAAAATCAAAAGCGCCGAAACAAGTTCGGCGCAATTAAAAAACACATTTAGTCAAGCCATGCCCAAGGGTCAATGGCAGCTTATGCACAGGTGAGTCAAAAGAGCGCATGGACGGCGAGTCTGGCCACTGCTTAAGTTCTTGTTAACCATACGACAGGCCACGAAAACTGGGGACAACACGATTAACAAAGTCTGAATTTGTTGTTTATCGACCCCAGCCCATAGTAGGCTTTGGCCATTGGTCTACGATATGTAGCGTAGTTTTCAAGTTAGTGGTGAGTTTTAAACGCGAACACGTTTTTCGCGACGAGGAAGGATTCTGATATGACAGACGTTGCGGCAGCCCCGGAAAAAGCCATGTGGACGGAAGATCGGGTTTCCACACTGAAACAGCTTTGGGCCGATGGTTTAAGCGCCAGCCAAATTGCCGGGCGATTGGGCATGGGGGTTACCCGCAATGCGGTGATTGGCAAAGTGCATCGTTTAAATCTTTCAGGCCGTGCCACCCAACCACGCTCCACGGCACCGCGCACCGCGCGTAAATCTCCGCGCGAGCCTTCCATTCCAGGCCGTTCGCCTTCAATGCCGACAGCTGGCAACACCGCGCTCAAACCGTTTGCGCAAACTGCACCTCGCCCCATGGCCTTGCCTGAACCCAAACCTTTGCGTTTGATCGACAGCGCCAAAGATGGCCGCATTACAATTTTGCATCTCTCCGACAAAACCTGCAAATGGCCGATCGGCGACCCGATGCATGAAGACTTTTGCTTCTGCGGCCATGGCCCTCGTGAAAACTCGCCCTATTGCGAATATCACGCCAGAATGGCCTATCAGCCACCCCAAAGCAGGTTAAGACGCACGGGCTGATTCAACAACCTGTCGCAAACTTCCCGGTTCTCTCCATCACCGCCCTTGAGGCGGTGACCCAGACATCAGATCAGTGTGTCATAAAGGTCATTCCAATCCGGATTGTCTTTTTCAATGAGTGCCAGTTTCCACTTTCGCGGCCAGCGTTTAATTGAAGTTTCACGCTGGATTGCGTCTGTCACCATGTCGTAAGTTTCATGCCACACTAAAATTTTCACATCATATTTTTTTGTAAAAGCAGAACCCCGCCCTTCGCGGTGCGCGAGAATCCGCGCGGCGAGATTATTAGTTACACCGGTATAAATGGTGCCGTTGCGTTTGCTGGCCAGAATGTAAACATAACCTTGAAGCATTTGCGGATATTGAAAGTCTGGGTGGCAGGGTCAAGCCCTGCCATGGAGAATTTTGGAAGATTGCCTCACCAGCCCGTCGGAAGCGAAGGCTGATTTTTACATCACCGTCACTTGCGTCCCCACTTTTACGAATTGATAAAGTTCGCTCACATCATCATTCAGCATTCTGATGCAGCCTGATGAGGCGGCGTGGCCGATGGATTTTGGCTCATTGGTGCCGTGGATGCGATAGATTGTAGAGCCGAGATAAATGGCGCGGGCACCCAATGGGTTCTTCGGGCCGCCTGCCATGAATGTTGGCAATTCAGGACGGCGGGCTTGCATTTCAACGGGTGGACGCCAATCTGGCCACTGGGTTTTGGCTGAAACTTTGTTGGTGCCTTGCCATTCAAAGCCAGGTTTTGCGGTGGCCACATGATACATGGCAGCACGATCCATGCCCAAAACATAAAAAAGCTGGTTGGTTTTTGTGTCAATGATGATTGAGCCGGGCTTTGCGTCTGTCAGATAAGCGACAATCTTGGCACGCTTGAAAGTGGCTTGGGCTTGTTTGTTAGGCAATTCCACCTGTGCTTGTGGCGGTGCCGAGGCTGGAACAATAACCACGCCTTGAAATGGCTTGATTGTTTGGGCTTGAGCCATTGTGGCAAAGCTTGTGGCCAACACGGCGGCGGCGGCGATTTTGAAAATTGTGTTCATTTTGTTGCTCCCTCAATTCAGTTGATGGTGTGGTTTTAGGAGAGCGGCTCTGAACCAAGGCTGATCGGTTCGTTTATTTTGCGTTCAGAATTGGCTGGGCTATAGACGTGTCTATGACGAAATATCCGCAGATCACCGACCCCGGAATAAGCGCATTTATTGAAGCTGGTGAAGCCTTTTACCCAGCAGACGCGGTTGATTTCACCATGGCTGAACAGCGCGAATTTTATGACAAATATTGCGCCCACTTCAGAAAACCGCGCCCTGCTTCCATTCAAGTTCACGATTTCACGGTGGGCGAAGTTCAATGTCGCCGCTACACCCCTGAAAGACCCACAGCAAAACTGCTTTACCTTCATGGCGGGGGTTATGTGTTGGGCGGGCTTGAAAGCCATGATGACATTTGCGCCGAACTGGCTGAGGCCGCACAAGTTGAAGTAACGGCCGTTCGATATCGGTTGGCACCAGAACACCCATTCCCCGCAGCTTTTGATGATTGTTGGGCAGTGCTTGAAAGCCTTGGCCCCTGTATTGTGGCGGGTGATAGTGCTGGCGGCAATTTATCAGCAGCGTTGTGTTTAAAAGCGCGCGACGTAAACGGGCCAAAAATCATCGGCCAAGTTTTGATTTATCCGGGCCTTGATGGTGATGTTTCCAAGGGCTCTTATATAACCCAAACCCATGCACCCGGATTAACCACAGCCGACACGCTATATTATCGTAAAACCTATGCGGGCCACCCCAATAAATATGCCGGCCCCTTGCAGGAAACGGATTATCGCAACCTGC
>JANXRO010000082.1 GCA_025356765.1 Hyphomicrobiales bacterium
TTTGGCAACTCAACGGGCATTTTTTGGTCGACCCGATTATCGCGATAGTGCAACGCAAGAGGAGCGCCAGCCAAGAGCGCAGCAGTTGCTGATTTCATATCGTCTGGATTGCCCAATTTGTAATCCAAGCTGGTTTCATCCAAACTTCCCCCAAAACGAATATCGCCTGCCGTTGTGATGGCAGCAAAACCATTTGTAGACGCAGCTATGCGCTTTGCCCAAACGTTGCCGCCACTGTGTCCACCAAGCAATGGCACCACAGCACTGCCGTCTTCGGCAACAGCAATCACTGGCATCTCGCTACGTTTGTCAGAAAGACGTGTTCCAAGTGCTCGGATAAGAATTCCGCTCGCGCAAAGACCAATTAATACGCGCCGTTCAGCGAAGATAGACACCAGATGATCCGTTGCCTTGTCATAGTGAACATCACCTTCGGCAATAACTTTTGGAGAATGAATTTCACCATTGAACTCGTTCTTTAACTTTTGGGCCAACACCATAGCGGATTGACCGAGAACAAAAATCACAGGTTTCATTTCGCCCTCACAATAATCGTGGTGAAATAGGGCAGGGTGTCGCCTTCAATACTATTCAATTCACGAATAATTTGATTGTCATGCGTGGCGTTTTCGATGGCTGTGGCTTTCAACTTCAGCTCATTCAAAATGGCTTTAACTTTTCCAAAATGGCGGCCAACCTTGATGATGGCAGCACTTGTGCAATTGACAAGTTCGGCCCGCAAATGGGCTTCATCCATGGTGGCCGGCAAAACTTTCAACGCCTCATCGCGTGAGACCAGTGGCTGACCTATGGCAGCTGCAGCAGCCGTAACAGAGGTCACGCCAGGTACCACAATGGTTTCGAACGTGCCCGCAAGACGTTCAAAAATATACATAAAACTACCATAGAAAAACGGATCGCCCTCACACAGCATGATAACATTTTTGCCGCGCGTCAGCTGTGCGGCAATTTCTTCTGCGCCTTGGTCATAAGCTTTTTGCGCGGGCTCTCGCTCTACACGCATGGGCATATCAATGGCAATTTCGGCAACGGCTTCAGGCAAAAAAGGCAAGGCAATATCACGTGCGGTTGAATCTTTTCCATTGGCGCAAAGATAGGCCACCACATCCGATGTTGAAATTAGACGCCAGGCTTTCACTGTCATCAATTCAGGATCGCCTGGCCCCACGCCCACGCCATAAAGTTTGCCCATCACCATGGTTTTTGCACTCGCCATTGTAGAACGCTCATCCGCGGTTTCATTGCCCGATACGGCCCTACGGGTGTGAGATTTGAGATTTCAATTTTCACCAAGTCACCGCCATATTTTTCCTGCAAATCATAAAGGTGCATTTCGCCTTCGATGGTGACAACATTGGCCACCAAGTGTCCGGCAGGTCGCAATTTTTCCCACGCCTTTTCGAACACGCCAGCGTTGCCAACGCCGCCGCCAATAAACACAGCATGTGGTGCTGGCTGATTGTCGAACGTATCGGGCGCTTTTCCCGCCACCACTTTTAGTCGCGGCGCGCCAAGCGCCTCCATGTTCTGAGCAATCATCGCCAAACGATCAGCGGAATGTTCAAAGGCAATGGCCTCGCACCCGCGCGTGCTACGCATCCACTCAATGGAAACCGAGCCACAGCCAGCACCAATATCCCACAACACGTGGTCAGGGGCAGGGGCCAAGGCGCTCAGAGTTGCGGCACGAACTTCTCGCTTGGTCAATTGGCCATCATGCACAAAGGCATCATCTGGCAAGCCAGCAAGCCGAGAATAAATCTTGGCATGAGGTGCCGCCACGCAATCAATGCACACGGTGTTGAGGGGCGAATAGTCTGTGGACGGATCAAAGATAGACACCCGTTCACTGTCTCCGCCTAAATTCTCAAGCACAGTCACTTGGCTTTGACCAAAACCTCTATTGTTTAAGCGCAGCACAATTTCCGGAATGGTTGTTTGATCAGCTGTTAAGACAATAAGTTTTGCATTTGGCTGAATGAAGCTTTCCAAGTTTGCCACAGGTCGGCCATGCAATGTCAACGTATCACAATCCGGCAAACTCCACCCCATGCGAGAGGCAGCGAGGGAAAAAGCCGAGATGTGTGGAATGATCGTCATTTCCTCGAAAGGAACAAACGTCATCACTTTGCGCGCCACGCCATAATTTAAAGGATCGCCCGTCGCGATGATCACCGTGTTGCGGCCAGCCATTGGCTTTATCTGCGCAACCACAGCAGCAAATGGTTGCGGCCATTCTTGATGTTCCGCTTTCAACTTGGGTAAAAACTTCAACACGCGGGTTGACCCCACAATCACCTCAGCAGCTTTCAAAGCTATGCGCGCGCGGTTGGAAAGCCCTTCCCAACCATCTTCGCCCATGCCCACAATAGTCAGCCATTTTTTCATTGCATATCACTCGTTAATGCGTTGATGACGGATGATGCCATCGCACTTCCACCCTTACGGCCTTTGATTGTGGCATAGGCAAGCCCACGGCTGTTGGCCACAAGTTCGGCCTTGCTTTCGGCAGCGCCCACAAAGCCAACCGGCATGCCTACAATGCAGGCAGGTTTATCAGCGCCCGCATCAATCATCTCCAAAAGTGCAAAAAGTGCTGTGGGTGCGTTGCCGATCACCACAATGGCGCCCTTGAGATTGTCTTTCCACAATGTTGTGGCAGCAGCTGTGCGGGTGATGGATTGGGCAACGCCAATTTCGCGCGCGCGCATATCGTTCAGTGTACAGATGATTTCAATACCAATAGGCAATTGCCGAGCAATAATACCATGACGCACCATCTCAACATCCACAAATATGGCGCGCTTGTTGGCCAGTGCCTGTTGGGCACAAGCCACAAAATTATCAGTAATCATTAAATCAGCAACAATCTCAGGCATGCCGCAGGAATGAATAATGCGAACAGCAATATTCTGAGCATCCTTCGGCAAAGAGGTAAGATTAGCCTCTTCACGGATGATGGCGAATGACCGCGCATAAATGGCCGCTGGGTCTTTCAGATAGTTCACTTTTTTTCCATGCTCTTTGGCCCCATAGGGTGGCTGGCGTGGGGATAAATCGCGTGGGTGTGGCCATCTTCATGGGAATGCGTGTGGCCATCGCCATGGTCGTGGCTATGTGGTTTTGAAACCAGTTTGAACGGCCCATCTTGGCAAAGCCCAGTGCAATTTCCTTGCGCATCGCACTTCAAGCATTCTTTGGCGCTCATGCCTTCGACGTGATGGTGGTGGCTTTCTTGAACGGCACCCACTTCCGCTTCAAAGCCCAAAACCGCCGTGCGATATTTGCACATTTGGCAATTCATGGCGATGTCGCCAGTGATGATCTGTTCTATGCGCTCCACAAAAGTTTCAACCACAGCCGGGTGGTCATTCAAATAGGGCGCTTTGAGAAATTCAACATTCGGGTGTTTTGCCGCCACGGCATCTGTTCCCATATAAATGCGTTGCACTAAAACACCAGTGAACAGGAAATATGGAAACACAATGATGCGTTTAAAACCAAGCTTGGTTACATGCTCCAGCGCAGGTTCCACCAGCGGGAATGTTACACCCGAATAGGCCACTTCACCCCAACCAAAACCAAAGCCTTCCCACAAAATGCGCATCACTTTGGCAACGTTGGAATTGGCATCGGGATCAGAAGCGCCACGGCCAACCACCAGCAGCAGCGTGTCATGCTTTTCAACATGTGTTGGTGCTGCATCAATGGCTTCTTGAATGCGATCCCCCGCAGCACGCATCATTTTTGGGTCTATGCCCAGTTCTTTGCCATAATCAATGCGCATATTGTTTTGCGCGGCGTAGGCATTGAGAACCGATGGAATATCATTTTTAGCGTGGCCAGCGGCAAACAACATGCCAGGCACAGCAAGAACGCGGGTGACGCCCTTTTCTTTGAGAATATCGAGGCCAGTGCGAATAATCGGCGTGGCGAATTCAAGATAACCAAATTCAACGGGATATTGTGGCAGGCGCTTTTTGAGATGTTCCGAAAGATTTGCAAATTCCGTTACGGCCTTGCGGTTGCGGCTGCCGTGGCCGCAAAGCATCACGCCTAATTTTTCAGTCATCGCAAAAGCCTTCCAAAGTTGCAGCGCCGGGAAATACCGGTTGGAAGGCAGCTCCGTCTTGGCCCCCAATTGGGTCAGCCGCACCGGAATGGCTTTCAGTCCCTTAAAAGGGAACGCTGCTAAAGCGGTTGTCCTAGGCTTTCGCACGGCAATGGTCAAGGAATCCAGCGGCACTGGCTTGCGCATTTGCGGCTATCTGTTAAGTTTCTGAGATGAGATTTTTGATCGCATTTATCATTATTGCCGCCACTGCGCATGCCGCAGATTGGCAGAAATATTCGAATGATCGCTTTGGTGTTTCCATTGAAGTGCCGCCAGATTTCAAACAACTAGGCGACGCACCAGACAACAATGATGGCCTAATCTTCGCATCTGCTGATGGCAAAACCGTTCTGCGTGTTTGGGGCAATAATATCGTGGCAGACAGTTTCAAAGATGAGTTGCGCGGTAATTTCGAAAGTGACCAAACCGATGGTTGGGTTGTTTCATATGGCGCAGGCAACAAACAAAAAACAATGACTTGGGCCGTCTATTCGGGAACCAAGGGAGATACGATCATGTATGAAAAATCAATCGCCGCCTGTAAAGGAACCCAATCGCTCCATTTCCGCATTGAATATCCCGCGGTGCAGAAGAAAGCTTATGATGCGGTTGTTACTCACATCAGTAGATCATTGAAGTCTGGCCCAGCCAAAGATTGCAGCTAGTGTTATTTTATCAGCCAAAAGTAGGGTCGCCGAAAGTTTAAAACTCAATACCTGCCTGCGCCTTAACCCCTGACCTAAACGGATGTTTAATCTGTTCCATCTCTGTCACCAAGTCTGCAAGTTCAATCACTTCATCACGCGCGTTGCGCCCTGTGATGATGATGTGTTTATCCATGGGGCGTGCCTTTAGAACCTCTAACACTTCCTCAAGCGGCAGATAATCATAACGCAGCACAATGTTGAGTTCGTCCAGCATCACCAATCGATAGCTCTGATCGGCGATCATGCGTTTGGCTTCTTCCCAGCCGGCTCTGGCGTGGGCGATGTCGCGGTCTCTGTCTTGAGTTTCCCATGTGAACCCTTCGCCCATGGCTTTGATTGTGACGAGGTCTGGAAATTTTTCAAGCACAGTCCGCTCGCCCGTGCCCCAAGCGCCTTTGACAAACTGGATGATGCCGCTGCGCATGCCGTGCCCCACATGGCGAAACACCATGCCGAAGGCGGCGGTGGATTTGCCCTTGCCTTTGCCCGTGTGAACAATCAACAGGCCACGTTCAATGGTTTTGCCCGCCATGATTTTGTCACGGGCGGCTTTTTTCTTGGCCATCTTTTCATTGTGGCGGGTTGAGTCTTCGGTCATTTTTGCAAATCCTTCAGAACATCATAGGCTGAATTTAAACGCGGTTGCCACAAATTGCGCGCAATGGCTTCTTCAAACCGCGCGGCAATTTCTTTCAACGCGGCAGGGTTGTTCTGGGCAATGAAGTTGCGGGTTTCAATGTCAGAAACGTAAGCATCAAACGCCAAATCAAAATGGTGAGTTTTAACTGCCCCCGTTGTTGCGGCAAAGGCGAACATATAGTCGACCGTTGCAGCAATCTCGAACGCGCCTTTATAGCCGTGGCGTTTTACACCATTGATCCACTTGGGATTCACTACGCGGCTGCGCATCACGCGAGAAATTTCTTCTTCCAGGGTGCGGACAACGGGACGCTCTGGCCGCGAATGATCATTGTGATAGACTTTCGGTTTCTGGCCAGATTGGGTTTCAACAGCAGCACTCATGCCGCCTTCGAATTGATAGTAATCATCTGAGTCCAAGAGATCATGTTCACGATTGTCTTGGTTGTGGATCACGGCTTCAATACCAGCCAATCGCCGCTTGAACGTGGTTTCATCGTTAACACCTTCAACTTTTGCGCCATAAGCATAAGCGCCCCACATCACATAAGCGGCGGCCAGATCGGCTTTGCTGTCCCAAATTTTTTCATCGATAAGCGCTTGCAAGCCTGCGCCATAAGCGCCGGGCTTTGCGCCGAAAATGCGGTGGGTGTTGCGATAGGCAACAAGCGGGTTGTCCTCCTCAGGCTCATCAAGGGCAGCGACGGCGCGAAACGCTTTGTCCAGCAATTCAATTTGTGCTGGAAATGCATCACGAAAAAAGCCGGATATACGTAAAGTCACATCAACACGCGGGCGGCCAAGCTTTGCCAGCGGGATGATTTCATAACCGGTCACACGCCAGCTGGAATTGTCCCAAACAGGTTTTGCGCCAACCAAGGCCAAGGCTTGGGCAATGTCATCACCACCGGTGCGCATGTTGGCGGTTCCCCAAGCCGATAAGCCAACAGTTTTAAGATGTTGGCCATGGTCTTGAAAATGGCGCTTTAACAATTCATCGGCAGATTTTTGCCCTAGAGTCCAAGCGGTTGGCGTGGGCACAGCGCGATTATCAACCGAATAGAAATTCTTGCCCGTGGGTAAAACATCCAATCGCCCGCGCGTGGGCGCGCCTGATGGGCCAGCTTTGACGCGTTGCCCTGCAAGGCCTTTGAGAAGCGATGCGAGCTCATTCGGGCCGCAAGCGACGAGGGAGGGGCGGATGGTTGATGCAACAGTGTCGAGAATTTTTTCTAATTCTTCATTGACGTGTTGAGTTCGTGGGTATGACGACAAAAGTGCCGAGGCGTAAATCTCCAGACGTTCAACCGTATCACCATTACTGCGCCAAGGTGTATCAATCAGTTTCAGTAGTTTCGCAGGTCTTGTACCATGCCAAGGCTCTGAGAATTTGCAGGTGAGGGGATCAAAGGGCGCAAACCCAAAATCATCAGATATGGCGCGGATCAAAGAGGCATCACCCCCTTCGCCCAGCCCACGCGGCACCCGCGTTAGGGCCACCAACAAATCTGTTTCCTGTTGCCCCGTGGGTGAAATTCCTAAAATATGCAAACCATCGCGGATTTGTGCTTCTTTCAAATCACACAAAAAGCCATCAAGTTTTTGCAAGTCACTATCATTGGTGCCTTCAAGGCCTGCATCTTTGTCGAACCTGGTTGAAGACGTAAGTTCAAATATTTGTGCCCGCAACGTGGCCACGCGACGTTGGTCGAGGCCTGATGCCAAATAATATTCATCAACCAACGCTTCCAAATCCTTCATCGGGCCATAAGATTCTGCGCGTGTCAGCGGCGGAGTGAGGTGGTCGATGATCACTGCAGACGTGCGCCGCTTGGCTTGCGTGCCTTCACCGGGGTCGTTGACAATGAATGGATAAAGCTGCGGCGTTGGGCCTAGCGTTATTTCTGGATAGCAGGTTTCTGAAAGTGCCAAGGCCTTGCCCGGCAGCCATTCTAAATTACCGTGCTTGCCATTGTGGATAATCGCATAGGTTTTGAAGTGGTGACGCAACCAAAAATAAAACGCTAGATAGCCATGCGGCGGCACAAGGGCAGGGTCGTGATAGGTGGATTTGGGGTCGATGCCATAACCACGCGCCGGCTGAATGGCCACAGCCATGTTGCCGTAAAGATTGATCGCCAGTTGAAACGCCCCATCGCGAAAACTTGGATCAGTTTGCGCATTGCCCCATTGGGAATTGATCTGCGCACGGACTGTTTCTGGCAGCGCAGAAAAATGTTCTAGGTATTCATCCAAGTTTAGAGCGGCGCCAGACCGTTTAGAATTGCGCGTTGCCTGCAAAGAGGAAATCAGCGCATTTCCGTTGTAGGGAATTGCGCCAACGTCATAACCTTCCCGCCCCAGCGTTTTTAAAATCTCAATCGTGCTGGCGGGCGTGTCATAACCCACGCCATTGGCAATGCGCCCATCCTTGTCAGGGTAATTTGCAAGAACAATTGCAATATGCTTTTGGGCGTTGGCCGTGTTGCGTAGCGCCGCCCAGTTCTTTGCCAAATCCGCAACATAGGCAACACGATCAGGCACAGGCTTATAATTCACAATGCGGCACTGGGTTTTTTCATGCCATAAATAATCAGACTTAAAAGAAATGGCGCGGGTATAAATGCGCCCATCAAGTTCAGGCAACACAACAGACATCGCCAAATCGGTAGTTTTCAAGCCACGTGAATACACTTGCCAATCTTCAAAGGTGTTGCCAGCAAGTGTGACTTGCAACACTGGGCAATCAAACGTGGCCAGCGTATCTTGCGCTTCATCACCCACAGCAAAACTTGTGGCATTGATTATAACGGATGGTGATTGAAGATTTTCGCGAATGAACGCGGCGGAAAACTTATCCTTCAAACTTGAAACATAAATTGCCGTGCAACTGCCCAACGCTTCAATCAACCCATCAATGGGTGCCGTTTGCCCGCCTTCGATAACAGAGCGATAGAACACAACCGCAAATTTTGTGTTCTGCTGCGCGCGATAAATCCCGGCATTAGCCAAAGGCTTTGCTGCGTCAGGTTGTTCCGCATCATAAATTAAGTGTTCACAAAACTGCAAAAGCGTCACAGCATTTTCAACGCCGCCAAAAGCCAGATATTGCCTTACGCGTTCACATGCGATCGGATTTACTGTCGAACGCGCGGTAAGCGACGGATCAACATCATTGCCGCCAGCCAGCACAACAAGCTTGATATTTTTTTCACGCGCCAAAGCTTCGATCACATCAATGCCGTAAGGCCAATAAGCAGCACCCCCCAACACCCGCACAATAATAAGTTTGGCAAATTGCAGCGTTTTTTCAGCATATAGATCAACTGACGCAGGGTGTTGCAATTGCATTAAATTGGCAAGCCGCAACCCAAGCCTCGCCTGCCCAGCAGCATTGGCAAGATTGGCCAATTCACTATCAGCCGCTGAAAGAATAATCACATCGGCTCGCGTTTGTTGAAGGTCAATCGCCTCTGCCGCGCCATCAATCACGCCAGATGTTGTGGCCAGAAGATGCATCAGCCCTGAAGCTGGGCCGTGATTGCCGCTTGATCCATCGACTTTTCGCCAATCACCACAAGCTGTGTGCGCTGTGTTTCGCCCGCGTGCCACGCCCGATCAAAATAAGAATTAACCCGTGGCCCAACGGCTTGAATAAGAAGCCGCGCTTGTGAACCCACAACAACACTAAAACCCTTGAGGCGCAAAATATCATGCTGCTCAATCGTTCGGGCAATGCGTTGCAGCAAACTGTCTTTGTTCTGGGCGCCGTTCAATTCCACAATGAAGGTGTTGAAATCATCATGGTCGTGTTGTTCAACGCCTTCCATCTCGTGGTTGGATTTGCGATTTTCTAGATCATCTTCAGCACCTGCATTCGTGCCCAACAGAATAGCGGGATCAATGGCACCCTGTTGGGTTGGAACAAGCGTGCAGCCTTTGCGTATTTGCGGTTTTAAAATGTTGGTCACTTCCGCCAATTCAACAGCAGAAAGCAAATCAGTCTTATTCAAAATAACCATATCAGCGCAGTTCAACTGGTCTTCGAACAGTTCTTGAATGGGGTTTTCATGGTCCACATTGGGGTCTGCCGCGCGTTGGGCGGCAATGGCTTCTTCATCATCAGCAAAGCGCCCTTCGCTCAGTGCCTTGGCATCAAGCACAGTGATCACGCCATCAACAGTCACTCGAGATTTAATTTCGGGCCAATTGAATGCGCGCACCAAAGGTTGGGGCAAGGCTAGGCCAGATGTTTCGATGATGATGTGATCAAGCGGTGTATCTCGATTCAAAAGCTTGTTCATCGTTGGCACAAAATCATCAGCCACGGTGCAGCAAATGCAGCCATTGGCAAGTTCAATGATGTCATCATCCGTGCAGGCTTCTTGGCCACAGCCTTTCAAAATTTCGGCGTCAACGCCAACGTCGCCAAACTCATTGATAATCAGCGCAATGCGCCTGCCGCCAGCATTTTGCAAAAGATTGCGTATCAAAGTGGTTTTACCGGCACCGAGAAAGCCAGTGATAACTGTCGCTGGAATTTTTGATGTCATGATGGTTGAATTTCCTCTTGAAAACGATCGAGCGCATAGCCCAAAAGCAGGCCCATCGCGCACCAAAACACAGCCGCGGCGGCAATAGAGTTTGCCACAAACTCCCCAGCCAATCCCGGCGGAACAGTTGTGGGCGTTGACGGAGCAACAGGTGCGCCCACAATGTGGGGCAGCGCAATCAACACAACAGCAAGAACCTTGGCCCAAATTTCTGGCCTTTTGGCAATCAGATAAATGCCAATTCCGGTGGCCAGAATTGTGCCCACCCACCACACTTGGCGGCCTAACAAATCTGCCACAGGCATGCCCGGAACCTCAGGCGGAAGACCAGCGGCCGGGGCCACGGCAACTGCCAGAAAGCCACACAAGCCCCAAATCAAACCGTTATTTTTTGTAATGGGAACGGCCGTGAGCAATGAAACCCCAGCCAGCATCGCAGCAAACCCAGCGCCTGCAAGCAGCGAAGCAGCCGTTGTAAACAACGTGCGCTGTAAACCTTCAGCAGGCTCCCACGCGGGTCTATTATCATCGCTGCACATTTTCATGCCGGGCATTGTTTCAACGCAAGGCTTATTGGCATCTGCAATAGCTGATGCAACGGGGTCTGCCGCCGTTTCATAAACCTCGCCCTGCAAAATAAGGGGCGTTAACTTCACATGTTGAATGCCTGCCAAGACAAGGCCAGCCAACATGCCCGCGATCAAAACCGCGAGAACAATTCGACCAATCATAATCGATTATGATTTAGTGGCAGGGAAAGCCGATAGAGTGGCGCGTGTTATGCGCAGCATTGTGCACGGCGTCGATGTGCGAAAGCCCAACTGTGAAAACAATTGTGACACCCAGAAACAGGCAAACAAGCCCGGCACCAATGCGTGTTGAAACTGAAGCCGTTGTTTTGCCAATTACAGTTTTGGCTAATACAGTCGTGGTCATGTCACCCTCCGTGAGACCTGTTGTTGGACGGATACGCCCATTTTACTCGGCAGGTCTCCTGACTTGCGGGTCGTTGATCTGATAAAGCCTTCCCAGATTTCCTTATTCAGGTTTTCCAGTGGCATATTCTATCAAACCTCGCCGCTTACAGTTGCGGGGGCAGTCACGGTTTTGGCCCCTTTTGGGTCGTCCTCACCGTATTCCCTCTTAGGCTCTTTGGCGGTTGCCGCAGAACACCGAATGTCATCACATCGCAAGTTTGAGCTCGATTTGTCAATGCAATTTGCGCCGTTCAAGCCCCAAACGCGACATTGCACCAAATTAGATCGAATTAACTGATAATACACCCTGAACCGTGTTTAATGCGATTTGGGCATTGGGTTAAGGAACAAACAGGCGTGGCGCAAAAACCGACACAAGAATTGTGGCAAGCAATTGTCAGCAATAATCGCGGCGTCATTGCCTCAACATTTTTCTTTAGCTTCATCGTTAATGTTCTGATGCTGACGGGATCTCTGTTCATGCTTCAGGTCTATGACCGCGTCATTCCATCAGGCTCAATCCCAACGCTTGTGGCCTTGTCGATCATAGTGCTGATTCTTTATGTTTATTTCGGCGTGCTTGATTATATCCGCTCACGCATTTTCGTGCGCATTGGCAGGCGGATTGAAGAAAACCTGCGGGCCCGCGTATTTGATGTCATGTCGCATATGTCTTTGAACAAGCAAAACCCGGTGGGAAGCCAGCCAGTGAATGATCTTACCACCATTCGCCAATATATCGGCGGGCAGGGGCCGATTGCTTTTTTCGATATGCCTTATGTGCCGTTTTATCTGGCTGTTGTTTTCATGCTCCACTGGCTGTTGGGTGTAGTGGCCACAGTTTGTGCGGTTGTCATATTCATCCTGGCGCTTTTAACTGAACGTTCTACACGCGGACCGGCTGCTTCGGCCCACGTAGCCACCAACCGTGCTTCCATAATGACAGAAGAAACCAGGCGCAATTCTGAAGCGCTTTATTCTTTGGGCATGAAAGCGGCCATGCGCAACCGCTGGATTAAAGTGCAAGGTGAGGCACTTGATTTTCAAACCAAGGCCAATGATGCCAGCGCCAGCTATGGCTCTATCAGCCGGGTTTTCCGAATGATCGTTCAATCTGCCATGTTGGCCATGGGCGCTTTTTTGGCCGTGAAGCATGAAATTTCGGGCGGTTCCATCGTTGCCTCTTCAATCATTATGGGCCGCGCCTTGGCACCCATTGAACAAGCCGTTGGCAATTGGCAACAATTTCTGGGCGTGCGCAAAGCGTATGAACGCTTGGCCAAATTGCTCAACTCTGTTCCGGTTATTGAAAAGCGCATGAAGCTTCCAGATCCTAAAGGATTTGTTGAAGTTGAAAATGCCATCATCATGTTGCCCAATTCCGATAAGCCCATTTTGCAGGGCATTGCCTTTAAGGTTCAACCCGGCAAAGGCCTTGGCATTATCGGGCCAACAGGTGCGGGCAAATCCACTTTGGCGCGTGCATTGGTCGGTTTGGTTCCCTTGGCACGCGGTGCCATTCGCTTGGATGGTGCTACGCCAGATCAACGCGACAGTGATGAACATGGTAAGATGATTGGCTATCTGCCCCAAGATGTACAAATTTTTGACGGCACTGTGGCCCAAAACATCTCACGTTTTTCTGAAAACCCAGATCCGTCGAAAATCGTAGAGGCAGCACAATTGGCCAATATCCATGATTTTATCATGCGCTTGCCACAAGGCTATGACACACAGTTAAGCGAAGGTGGTTCACGCCTTTCCGCTGGCCAACGCCAGCGCGTGGCTTTGGCCCGCGCCTTGTTTGGTGATCCGGTTTTATTGGTGATGGATGAACCCAATTCGAATTTGGACGCTGATGGCGAGGTTGCGTTAGACCGTGCCATCCGTTCATGTTTGGCGCGCAAGGCATCTGTCATTGTGGTGGCTCACAGGCCAAGCGCCTTGCTGGCCATGGATGATTTGCTGGTTCTGGCCAATGGCCAAATGGCGGCGCTTGGAACCCGTGATGAAATTATGAAAAAAGTTGGAGGCAAACCAACGCCACCCCCGGTTCAACAAACCAATCAAAGAATAACCATGCAGATGCCGCCGCTTGGCCCGCAGACCCGGAATTAATATGACAGATTTGGCCCACACCCCGTTGGATACAACCCGTTCAATCCGCAAACTCCAGCTTTTTGGTTTTGGCAGTATTGCCGCCATGCTGGCCCTGTTTGGCGTATGGACAGCGCTTGCCGATATTAATGGCGCAGTCATCGCACCGGCCACCATTCAGGCTGAAAGCTATTCCAAAAAAGTGCAGCACCGTGAAGGCGGCAACGTTCTGAAAATCATGGTCAGGGACGGTGATATCGTAACCGCTGGCCAAGAACTGATCACGCTAGACCCAACCGAAACCCAAGCTGAACTTGGCATTATTCAAGGCCAGATGGATGAGCTTTCAGTAAAGCGCGCCAGACTATTGGCCCAACGTGATGGCGAAGCAGATCTGGCTTTGCCAGACGACATTAAGGCCCGCGCGGCAGAACCATCGCTTGCCGAAATCATCGCAGGCCAACAAAAATTGTTGCAATCGACACAGCAAACAATTCTGGGCAAACAAGAACAATATAATGTTCAAGCCGCGCAATTTGCAGAAGAAATTAAAGGCATCGAGTCGCAAATTGCCGGCGGCAAAAAGCAGCTTTCATTGATCAATCAAGAAACTGATGGATTGAAAAAACTTCAGGCCCAAGGCTTGGTGCCAGCCAGCCGCATCATGTCGATGGACAGAGAGGCGGCCCGCATCAGCGGCGAGCAAGGCCAGTTGGCAGGCAATAAAGCCTCTTTGCAGGCAAAAATTAGCGAAACCAAATTGCAGGTGTTGCAAGTTCAAGAGGATGCTCGCACCCAAGCTTTAACCGATCTGCGCGATACCGAGGCCAAAATCGGCGAATTGCAAGGCCGCCAGGTTGCTTCAAAATCGCGACTGGCGCATTTGTCGATTAAGGCACCCATCACGGGAACAATTTATCAAATGGCGGTGCACACGGAAGGCGGCGTGATTGCGCCCAACGAACCCTTGATGATGATTTTGCCGCAAGGCGATGATCTAGTTTTGCAAGCCCAAGTGACACCCAACGATATTGATCATGTGCATATAGGCCAACCGGCCGAAGTGGTGTTCAATTCTTTTGATTCCCGCGTTACACCCAAGATCTCGGCGCAAGTGACGCAAGTTGCCGCTGACACAACCAAGCAAGACCAGCAGACACCAGCATTTTATGTGGTGCGCTTGACAATTTCAGCCAAGGAACTTGAGAAGCTTGGCAAAAATAAATTAAAGCCCGGCATGTCTGCTGAAGCCTTCATTCAAACCGAATCGCGTTCGCCATTTTCTTATTTGGTAAAGCCGTTGATCCAACAATGGTCGCATGCCATGCGCGAGAGTTATTAACGCGCTGCCAATTTTAATTCTTTCTTCACGATAAACTTTTGCCAAAGCAACGGAGTTTTAACCCTAACAGATCATAACCAACAATTATGATTGTACGTTGTGTAAAGCTTGCGTTGGTTAGTTCCGTGTTGTTTGCTGCGTTGGGCGCAAATCCCGGCTCTTCTTTCGCGTCCACTGGTTTGGCCACAAATTTGTCGGTTCAAGCTTATGCCGCTTTAAACAGTGGTGATGCCGCAAGGTCGCTTGTTCTCTATAGTCAAGCCATAAGCTCAGGTGAACTTGGCCCCGAAGCATTGGCAAACGCCTTGCTTAATCGCGCCTTGGCCTATCAACAAACTCAGCAAAGCGAAAAAGCAATTTTTGACTACACCACGGCTTTGACAATCGATGCGATGACATCGCCTTTACGCGCAACAGCACTTTATAATCGCGGGTTGGCACAACAAAAAATGAACCAATTGCCGCTGGCCATTGAAGATTATACCAGCGCATTGCTGATCAATTCGGCCTTCTCACATGCCTATCTGGCTCGCGCCAATGCCTTGCGTGATAGCGGGCAATTGTTATTTGCGCTTTCAGACTATGAACGCGCCATAAAATATAATCATCCTGAACAGGCCCGCGTCTATTTTGCCGAAGCCCAGACTTATGAATTGTTGAAACGCCCGGTTGACGCAAAAAAATATTTAAAAGCATCTCTTGCCGTTGATGCCGGTTTTAAACCGGCATTGGAAAAAATGAAATCCATGGGCGATGTGGCAGAGCAAGAAGACCAGGTCAGCGATCCAATTTTAACCAGCAGCACCATGGCAAATATTTCAGGCTCAACTGAAGTTGTAAAACCAACGCTGCCCAAAGGTTTAGAGCCCCCGGCCCAATTGATGGCCCAAGCACAAGATTCGACAGCTGAACCAGTGTTCGCTGAAAATAAAAAGATGTTCGATGATCGTGTGCCAACAGATGATGTGGCAAATGTTGAAACCGCAAGCATCACGCCAGTTGCAACGCCTGTAAAAGATGAAAACGTTGTGCTTGCTTCCGTGCCAAAACTTCCTGCCAAAGCGCCAAAGGTGGTTGTTACTGCTGCACCCAAAAAACAAAAGCCTGTTGAAGTTGCCGATGTTGCGCCAGCCATGTCTGGCTGGGTTGTGCAAGTTGCATCCGCCGATAGTGAAGATGGCGCGTGGACAACTTGGAAAAATATGCAGAAGCGCTTTAAGTCTTTGCAAGGCCAAAAACCGTCTGTGATGAAAGCTGATCTGGGTGCCAAAGGCACATTCTATCGCGTCAGATTTTCAGGTTTCAACACGCAAGCCGAAGCTCAGTCATCCTGCGGAAAATTGAAATCGTCGGGAGTAAGCTGCTTCATAAGCAAGGTATGATGATTGCAGAAGCCTTTGGATAACTCGAACATTTGTTCCTATTCCACGGCTAGAATATTACGAATTGGTCATTAGTTTGCGTAGAGCAAAAGGTGAGCGATGAATAATATTTATCAAGATATCATGGAGCCTTGGCACAGCAAATTTGCTGATGGCCAAGCCCAAGAGCCAACATTAAAGTTGGCTGAGTTTGTGTTCGGCATACCCGGCACGGTGGGCAGGAATGCGGCATAGGACGGCGGGAGCGGTGCCAGCGGGTCGGGCGTCTGTCCCAAGACCGGCGAGGCCAGCATGGC
>JANXRO010000088.1 GCA_025356765.1 Hyphomicrobiales bacterium
CCAGTGGTAGGGCCTAAAGATGGAACTCCGGTTGACGTTTCTATAGAACCCTATCTGGAAGATGATCCATCCAAAGTACAATTGATCAATTCCGATTTCTTGAATGGCATGACTGTCGAAGCGGCGAAATTGGAAATTGCCAATCGGATTGAAAGGTTCGGCTCTGGCAAGCGTACAGTTAATTTCAGGCTGCGGGATTGGGGCGTGTCGCGCCAACGCTATTGGGGCTGTCCCATCCCGGTCATCCACTGCAAAACCTGTGGCATTGTGCCGGTGCCAAAATCACAATTGCCGGTGACACTTCCTGAGGATGTTAAATTTGACAAGCCGGGCAACCCTTTATCGCATCATCCAACGTGGAAGCATGTAAACTGTCCGCAATGCAATGCTGCCGCTGAACGCGAAACTGACACATTTGACACATTCATTGATTCATCTTGGTATTATGCACGCTTTGCTTCACCCCATGACGCTGGGCCCGTTGACCCTGCTGCTGCAAAATATTGGCTTCCCGTTGATCAATATATCGGTGGCGTTGAGCATGCCATTTTACATTTGTTATATTCGCGCTTTTATTCGCGCGCGATGATGAAAACAGAACACTTAGGCGTAGCGGAGCCTTTTAAAAGCTTGTTCACGCAAGGTATGGTTATCCACGAAACATTCAAGGCGCCAGATGGTGAATGGGTTTTGCCGACGGATGCACTCCAAAAAGATGGAGCTTGGGTTCACGCTAGAACTGGCGTTCCATTGACTGTGGGTGGCGTTGAAAAAATGTCAAAGTCAAAGCGCAATGTGGTTGACCCTGATACAATCATTGCAGCCTATGGCGCTGATACGGCCAGATGGTTCATGTTATCAGACACTCCGCCCGAACGTGATATTGAATGGACCGAGGCAGGTGCAGAAGGCTCGTGGAAATTTACGCAAAGAATTTGGCGATTGGTCACTGACATTGCCGAATTGCCCATGGCCTTAGCAACGCTTGATGAAAATGGTTTGGCTTTGCGCCGCGTTTCGCATCGCGCTGCCCAAGCTGTCACAGATGATTTGAACAACTTGCGCTTCAACCGGGCGATTGCCAGAGTATATGAACTTGCAAATGCAATCGGGCAAGCTTTTGCTGTTCCGGAGAAATCATCCGGCGTGATTGGGGCATTGAAAGAGGCTGGCGATTTTCTGGTTTTGCTGATTGCGCCCATGATGCCGCATTTGGCCGAGGAAAGCTGGTTGGCTTTGGGCCATTCAACCGCCGTGGCAGACACGCCTTGGCCCAAGGCTTCTGAGGCTTTAACAGCAACGGCTGATGTGACCATCGCCATTCAGATCAACGGCAAGCGCCGCGATGAAATTACCGTCGCCAAAGGCTTGGGCCAGGCCGAACTTGAGCCTATGGTTTTGGCACTTGAAAACATCAAGCGTGTGATGGATGGTAAGCCCGCCAAGAAAGTTATCGTTGTGCCAGATCGGATTGTGAACATCGTATGCTAAAAGGAAAAGTCATAGGATTGTTGTTCGTTGGATTGCTGAGCCTCAGTGCTTGCAGCAGCTATCGACCTCTCTATGGCAAAGGGCCAGATGGCTTGAGTGTCAACCAAGGATTGGCGAATATTTCGGTTCCTGAACAGCACACCCGCGCTGGGCAATTGTTGCGCAATGAACTGTTGGATGGAATTGGTTCATCTCCTTCGGCGCGCTTTAGTTTGAAACTTGACATAATCGAAAAGACACTGGATGTGTCGTCACTTGCCTCATCAAGTGCTGAACGCAAGCGCTATAGTTTATCGGCGCATTATGAGCTTCTTGATTCTGCTTCCGGTAAAATTGGAACGAGTGGCGAGAGTTTTTCAAACGTGTCTTTCGATACAATCAACCAACCTGTCGCTGATCTCACCGCAGCTGATAATGCCAGGCTTCGTGCCGCAAAAGAGCTCGGCCAAGATTTGAAGTTGCGTTTGGCGGCCTTTCTTTCAACCCAAAAAGGCTAAACCTTGACGGTTCTGCGTGAAGAGGAATTTGACGCTTTTGTGAAAAGGCGTTTGAGTTCTGTGAACGGCGTTCTCGTTCATGGCGTAGACGCCGCCGCCGTAGCGGGAATGGGCCGGCAAGTTGCACGTCAGCTGGGAGCCTCTCCTCAAAGGATAGACGTTGCTGCGGCCAAGGCTTCAATTGGTATGTTTCAAGATTCATTTCTATCGCTTTCGCTGTTGGGCGACAGGGAAGTTCTTCTCATCGATGGTGCTGATGATTCTTGTTTGAAATTCCTTGAGGCGAGCCTCGCTTTTGAACAGCCGGCTAACTTCGTAATTTTATTGGCTGATAGCTTGTCGAAAACGTCAAAGCTGCGAGTGGCTTGCGAGGCATCAAAGCTTTTTGCTGCTCTAACACTTTATGAAGAAGACCGCAGCAAGCTTTTGGCTCGCATCGAGAAACATGTCTTGTCATGTGGTTTGCGTTGGGGAGAGGGTGCCGAAGAGGTTTTTTTTGCCAGCGTTGGCAATGACCGTATGATCGTGATGCAGGAGGCGGAAAAACTTACCACCTATTGCCACGGCAAAACTGAAATCAGTGAAATCCATGTGAATGAGGTCTGCGGTGATACGGCGGAGTTTGATGCTGATCAATTGATAGACGCCGTATTGGGCGGTGATCTTGAATCCACCGATCGTATTATGACAAGCTTAGGCAATGATACGCGCAGCTTTTTTGTGATGCTGCAACTTCACATATCAAAGCTTCAAAGTCTGCGCACGGAAATGGAGCGCGGCCAGACTTTGGATATGGTGGTTAAAAATGCCAAGCCACCGATATTTTTTAAACGCAAAACAGCCATCACCAATCAGCTTCGCAAATTTGAGTTGAATGATCTAATCGACATTCAAGAAACGATCAGTGGGACGACGTTTCTGTCTCGAAAAAATGCAAACTTGGCTGACGCGATCAACAACCGTGCGCTTTTATCCTTGGCAAGGCTTGCACGCTCACGAATGTGAAACGCCAAACCTTTTGATGATGTCATCAAGCTGATCGAGTGTTTTGTAACTGATCGACACGGTTCCGCCAGCCTTGTCTTTGTGTTTGATGTTCACAGACAAGCCGATGGCTTGGCTTAAGGTTTTTTCAAGTGCTTTGGTGTCTGCATCTTTTTCAGGTTTAGCAATTTGGCTTGGCGTTTGGTTTGTATCGCGTGCCAAATCTTCGGCCTGCCGAACGGTGAGATTCAGTTTGATAATCTTGTCGGCCAGAATTTCTGGTGATTCAGTTGCAATCAGAGAACGGGCATGGCCCGCGGTCAATTCGCCTTTTTCAATTTGCGTTTGAATGGCATCTGGCAATGTCATCAAACGCATGGTGTTGGCGATATGGCTCCGGCTTTTACCAATCGCGTCTGCCAACTGTTGTTGCGTGTATGAATAATGTTCAATGAGTTGGCGATAGGCGCGGGCTTCTTCCAATGGATTTAAGTCACTGCGTTGAATGTTTTCAATCAACGCAATTTCAAGTGTTTCTTTGTCGTCCAACTCACGAATGAGAACAGGAAGATCGTGCAATCCGGCGCGTTGGCTGGCGCGCCAACGGCGTTCACCTGCAACAATTTCAAACGAGCCATCGCCGCGTGGACGCACGACGAGTGGCTGAAGTAGCCCCTTGTCTTTCAGAGATTTGGCAAGGCTTTCCAAATCTTCTTCGGCAAAATGTTTGCGGGGATTATTCGGATTGGGATGCAAAAGTTCAACCGGCACATGGCGCAACGATCGAATGTCTTGGACGACGGATTCTTCGGATGTGTCATCCCCGATCAGCGCGGCAAGGCCTCGTCCTAGTCTGCGCTTTTGTACCTGTGTCATGGAATAAATACCTTGTTTAGAATGTTTCGGATAGGAATCGATTATGCTGCTCGCAAGTCGCGTTCGCGGCGAATCACCTCAGATGCCAGTTTAATATAGGCTTGAGAACCCACACAGGCGTGATCGTAAAGTAATACCGGCTTTCCGTAAGACGGCGCTTCGGAAATGCGCACATTTCGCGGTATGACTGTTTGGTAAACCTTGTCGCCAAGCACTTCTCGCACATCTTGTGCCACTTGGTCTGAAAGTGAATTGCGCTTGTCAAACATGGTGAGAACGACACCTTGGATCATCAGGCGGGGGTTCAGCGTTGTGCGCACACGTTCAACCGTTTTCAAAAGCTGGCTTAAACCTTCCAGCGCAAAGAACTCACATTGCAGCGGCACTAATATGGCATCTGCCGCCGTCAATGAATTGATCGTGAGAAGATTCAAAGATGGAGGGCAGTCCACCAAAATATAGGTGTAATTGCGCCCGGGCATGGCCATCAGCAATTGAATGGCCTCCTGCAGACGGTGGGTTTTGCGGGCTAGGTTTGCAAGTTCAAGTTCTGCCCCCAACAGATCAATCGTTGCCGGCGCGCAATGAAGCCGCGGGATGGCTGAATCGATAATCACCTGATCAAGGTCTGCTTCGCCAATCAAGACATGATAAGTGGATTTTTGGTTGGCTTTGCGAGCAATGCCAAGCCCTGTGGAGGCATTGCCTTGTGGATCAAGATCAATTACCAAAACGTTCTCCCCCACGGCTGCTAAGGCAGTTCCAAGGTTGATTGCTGTCGTTGTTTTACCAACGCCGCCTTTTTGATTGGCGACAGCCAGAATGCGCAATGGATTAGTTTGGATCTCGTTTAACATGTCTCAATTCCTTCACCTCAAGTATGACTGATTGAGGATCAGTAATGCTGGAATGTTTCTGGGATGTAATTACCCAAGCCTTAGCAGCTTCAGCAAGTTCTGCATCAACATCTTGCCCCTTGTGGAAAAGCGCGGTGGCACCCGACTCAATGAAAGGCTCAGCATAGCTTAACAGCAAAGGAAGTGGCGCAAAAGCGCGTGCTGTCACCAATTGCACCTGAGGTAATGATTTTGGTGCCACACGCGACTCCAGACGATCACGGTGAACGAGAGCGTTGATTTTCATTTGCCGCAAAGCTTCATGGAGAAAAGCGACTTTCTTTGCGTTGGATTCAAACATATGCACGGTGGCTGGTTGAATGGCCGCTAGAACCAGCGCCGGAAAGCCTGCACCAGAACCCAGATCGGCAATTCCGGCGGTGTTTGCGTGAATCAATGGCAGGAGCTGGGCACTGTCCACGACGTGGCGCGCCCAAACATCATCGACGGTGGATGGTGAAATCAGGTTCATCCGCGCCTGCCAGGCGAGCAAAACCTCAACCAAAACTTCCAAACGTGTCATGGATTCACGTGAAACACCAAGACGCTCAAGATTTTCAACCGCAGAATTGGGAATCATTTACGCAACCTGTTGGGTGCGAGGTTTTTTGATTTGCCCCAAAAGGCAAGCAAGCCCGGCCGGAGTCATACCATCTACACGCGCCGCTTGGGCCAATGTCTCTGGCTTTGCTTTATGCAGCTTCTGGCGCAGCTCCATGGAAAGGCTGGGTATAGCGAAGTAATCGATATCCGCTGGGATGCGCACAAGCTCATCTTTGCGAAGCATCTCAATTTCAGAATGTTGCCTATCCATATAACCCGCATAAAGCGCATCCGCTTCCAAGGCTTCCTTCGCAAATGCAGGAAGGGCTTTCAATGCTGGCCAAATCTCTTCAACTTTGGCCAAACCAATATCAGGCATTGCAATCAATTCCAACGCGTTGCGAGATTTACCATCTTGATTAACCCGCAAGCCAAGTTTGGCCGCTGCTGAAGATGTCATCGATGATTCACGTGCAACATTACGCGCATGATCCAAAACTGCCATTTTATCTGCAAAAGCTGTCTGACGCTCTGATCCGACCAACCCCCAGGCAATACCTTTTGTGGTCAACCGTTGATCAGAATTATCGGCCCGCATGGCCAAACGATATTCGGCCCTTGAAGTGAACATGCGATAAGGTTCGGCCACCCCCCGCGTCACCAGATCATCAACCATAACGCCCAAATAGCCATCGGCTCGGCCAATGGTGATGGGCTCATCGCCAGATGCGGCCCGCGCAGCGTTGAGGCCTGCCAACAGACCTTGGGCGGCCGCTTCCTCATAGCCCGTTGTGCCATTGATTTGTCCAGCGAGATAAAGTCCTTTCAAGGATTTCACTTGCAAATCATGGCCTAATTCACGGGGGTCCACATAATCATATTCAATGGCATAGCCCGGTCGAATGATGCGAACATTTTCCAACCCCGGCATCGAATGGATAAATGCCTCCTGCACGTCCTCTGGCAGAGAGGTTGAAATTCCATTGGGATAAATTGTGGGGTCATCCAGTCCTTCGGGCTCCAAGAAAATTTGGTGTGCTGATTTTTCTTTGAAGCGGTGAATCTTGTCTTCGATGGATGGGCAATAGCGCGGCCCCGTGCCAACAATCTGGCCAGAATAAAGTGGTGAACGGTGGATGTTATCGGCGATAATTTGATGCGTGGTCGCCGTGGTGTTGGTAATAAAGCATGAAATTTGCGGTGTGGTTATTTTATCGGTGAGAAATGAAAATGGAACCGGTGGCTCATCGCCCTTCTGTTCTTCCAAAACCGACCAATTGATTGTGCGCCCATCAAGCCTTGCGGGCGTTCCAGTTTTCAAA
>JANXRO010000292.1 GCA_025356765.1 Hyphomicrobiales bacterium
CCCACAGCAAACCCCATGCGTGTGCGCACAGATTTGCTGCAGCACGACATTGTGGTGGAAAGCATGGGCGGTGACACGCTGGATGTTGAAGTCTCTGCCATGAAGGGCACAGGCCTTGATAAGTTGCTTGAAACCATTTTGTTGCAGGCCGAAGTTCTCAATCTCAAAGCCAACCCCGATCGTGAAGCGGGCGGCCTTGTGGTTGAAGCGCAATTGGATAAGGGCCGTGGCCCTGTTGCCACTGTTTTGGTGCAACGCGGCACCTTGAAACATGGCGATATTTTCGTGGCCGGTTCGGCCTGGGGCCGGGTTCGGGCCTTGGTTGATGCCAATGGCGCGCAGCTTAAAACCGCTGGGCCATCAGTTCCGGTTGAGGTTTTGGGCCTGAATTCAGCGCCTGAAGCGGGCGACCGTTTTGACGTTGTTCCAACTGAAGCGCGTGCGCGTGAGATTACTGATTATCGTGAACGCCAACGCCGTGACAAACGCGGCACGGGTGCGGTTCGTTCATCGCTTGAACAGATGATGAGCCAGCTCAATCAATCCGGACGTAAGGAATTCCCAATTTTGGTCAAGGCCGATGTGCAAGGTTCCGCCGAAGCCATTGTGCAAGCATTGGAAAAGATCGGCAACGAAGAAATTCGTTCGCGCGTGGTGCATTATGCCGTGGGTGGTATTTCTGAAAGTGATGTGGCCTTGGCCGCAGCTTCAGGCGCTGTGGTTTTGGGCTTTAACGTGCGTGCCAACAGCCAAGCGCGTGATGCGGCCCAGCAACAGGGCATCGAGATCCGCTATTACAACATCATCTATGATCTGGTGGATGATATTAAACTGGCCATGGCTGGTAAATTGGCGCCAGAACTTCGTGAAACTTTCTTGGGCAATGCCAAGATTTTGGAAGTGTTCAACATCACCAAGGTTGGCAAGGTTGCTGGCTGTATGGTGACAGAAGGCAACGTGCAACGCGGCGCCAAAGTTCGCTTGATCCGCGACAACGTTGTGGTTCACGAAGGCCAACTTTCAACATTGAAGCGCTTCAAGGATGAAGTGAAAGAAGTACAAAGCGGCCAAGAATGCGGCATGGCGTTTGAAGGCTATCAAGACATGCGCGCTGGCGATGTGATCGAATGCTTCCGCGTTGAAAAGGTTGCCCGGACGCTGGAGTGATGGTTCTTTTTCCCGCCCATTGCGGCGAGGCTAAAATGGAAAACAAGAATGGCCACTAAATCTGCTCCATCCCAGCGCATGTTGCGCACGGGCGAATTGATCCGCCATGCGCTGGCGGAAATGATTTTGCGCGGCGAAGCGGGCGATCCGGAATTGGATAAGCTGGTACCCAGCATTGCCGAAGTGCAAGTTTCACCTGATCTCAAAATCGCCACAGCCTTCGTGCGCAGCTTGTTGATTGGCAAGGAACAGCAGGCTTTGGAAGCCTTGAACCGCAATCGCAAATTTATGCGCGGGCTATTGGCAAAAAAGATGGCGATGAAATTTGTGCCTGAAATTCGCTTTCGCATCGACACATCGCTCGATTATGCCGGCAAAATTGATGAGATTTTGCGCAAACCCGAAGTGCGCCAAGATTTAGACAAAGACGACTAGCTTGAAAAAGCGTGGGCTTCCCGTTCACGGCTGGGTCGCATTCGATAAGCCATTGAACATGACATCAACACAGGCTGTGGGCAAAATCCGCTGGTTGTTTGATGCTGAAAAAGCTGGCCATGGCGGAACACTTGATCCTTTGGCCACAGGATTGCTTCCTATCGCACTGGGGGAAGCCACAAAAACCGTGCAATGGGCTATGGATGGCCAAAAAACCTACCACTTTCGTGCTCAATGGGGCGCTGAAACCTCAACCGATGATCTTGAAGGCGAAATTGTCGAAAAATCCGACTTTTTACCATCACCAGATTCTATCAATGCGATATTATCATACTTTTCTGGCGACATTATGCAGGCCCCTCCGGCTTATTCTGCGATTAAAATTAATGGCCAGCGCGCTTATGATTTGGCGCGTGCTGGCAATGCCCCCGAAATGCAGCTGCGCCCGGTGCGCATTGATGGCCTGAAACTGCTTTCAGTGGGTCCCACATATGCTGATTTTGAAGTGGTTTGCGGCAAGGGCACCTATATTCGAAGCCTGGCGCGAGACATGGGGCGCAAGCTTGGCAGTTTAGCCCATGTGTCGTTGTTGCGCCGAACCCAAGTGGGCCCCTTTAATGAAAGCCACATGATTTCGCTGGAAACCTTAGAGGAATTGCGCCATAAGCCCGCCCATGAGGGTGCGCTGCAAGGTGCGCTTCATTCTATTGTGACCGTGCTGGACGGCATCCCGGCACTGGCCGTAATGGATCAGGACGCAGCGAAATTGCGGCAAGGCCAATCGGTTTTGCTACGTGGGGCAAACGCCCCCATCTCTTGCGAGGCAGTTCTGGTGAACCATGATGGCAGGCCCTTAGGGATCTGCGAAATTTCTCAGGGTTCATTAAAAACCAAACGTTTGTTCAACATTTAACCGATGTCCGGAGAATAGAAATGACCATGACTGCAGAGGGCAAAGTTGCTCTCGTTAAAGAATATGCGACCAAAGCTGGCGACACCGGTTCACCTGAAGTTCAGGTGGCAATTCTCACCACACGCATTGTATATTTGACCGAACATTTCAAGACACACAAAAAGGATAACCATTCCCGCCGTGGTCTTTTGAAAATGGTGGCTGCGCGCAGAAGCTTGCTTGATTATTTGAAAAGCAAGGATGAAGCCCGTTATCAATCGCTGATCAAGCGCCTCGATATTCGCCGCTAACAAAATCACTCCCTCTTCCGGCATGGAAGGGGGAGTGTAAATTTAAGTATGAGTGGGCGGATCACCGAGAAGCCGCCCGCGTCCCCGGAATTGGTTATGGCAATAGGGCCATGATCACCTGTCCAAAGGGGATTCCGTCCAGAGGTTGGTGAGCAAAGTGGCGGAGCAGGACAATAAGGAAGACAATACATGTTCAACATCGACGTTGAAGAAATCCAATGGGGTGGTCGCACCCTTCGCATCGAAACCGGGCGTATTGCCCGCCAAGCTGATGCAGCCATTCTGGTTACTTATGGCGAAACCACAGTTCTGGGCACAGCCGTTGCTGCTCGTTCAGAAAAGCCTGGAATTGACTTTTTTCCGCTCACCGTAAACTATCAAGAAAAAACCTATGCCGCGGGCAAAATTCCCGGCGGTTACTTTAAGCGTGAAGGTCGCCCATCAGAAAAAGAAACATTGGTTTCGCGTCTGATTGATCGCCCCATCCGCCCGTTGTTCCCCGAAGGCTTCCGCGTTGAAACCCAAGTGGTGGCAACTGTGCTTTCTTACGACATGGAAAACGACTCAGACATGGTGGCTATGGTCGCTTGCTCTGCAGCACTCACATTGTCTGGCATTCCGTTCATGGGCCCGGTTGGCGCATCCCGCGTTGGCTTGATCAATGGCGAATTTGTTCTCAATCCAACCGTTGAAGAAATGAAAACATCAGATCTTGATCTGGTGGTTGCTGGCACACACGATGCTGTTTTGATGGTTGAATCTGAAGCCAAGGAATTGTCCGAAGAAAAAATGCTGGCCGCAGTCATGTTTGGCCACGCAGGGTTCCAACCTGTGATCGAGGCCATCATTCGTTTGGCCGAACGTTCATCACGCGCTCCGCGTGATTTCACGCCGCCCGATGAAGAAAAACTTTACAAGGCCGTGAAGAAGGCTGGCGAAAAAGGCGTTCGCTCGGCTTATGCAATTGTGAAAAAAGAAGATCGCCAAGATGCTGTGGCCAAGGTCAAAGA
>JANXRO010000196.1 GCA_025356765.1 Hyphomicrobiales bacterium
GCAAGCGTTTATGAAGAAGGGCTTTATATCCCCATTATGAAACTTGCGGCGCGAGGAGTGGTTGACCAAACGCTGATTAAAATTATTCGCGGCAATGTGCGCGAGCCTGATCAATTGGTGGGTGATGTTTATGCCCTTTCAACCTGCAATTTAATTGGCCATCGACGCTTGATTGAAATGATGCAAGAATTTTCACTGGTTGATCTGGCTGGCATTGCCAAATTCATTTTGGAAAATTCACGCCGCGCCACATTGGAAAAAATCAACGCCCTGCCCCGCCAGTCGGCTTCAGGCGAAATGACGATTGATGGCTTTGATCAACCCATCACCTTGAAAGTGAAGCTGGACATTCAAAAAGATAAAATCATCAGCGATTTTTCGGGCACATCGCAAGTGGATAAAAAGGGTATTAACGTTCCGCTGGTTTATACCAAGGCTTATGCGTGTTATGCTTTGAAATGTGCCATTGCACCAGAAATTCCCAACAACGCAGCATCGCTTGCGCCATTTGAAGTGCGGGCTCCTGAAGGGTCTATTCTCAACGCGGTTCACCCATCCCCAGTGGCGCTGCGCCATGTGATTGGACACATGATTCCAGACACGGTTTATGATGCTTTGGATAAATTGTTGCCAAGCCTTGTGCCTTCTGAAGGTGCAGGGTGCTTGTGCAATTTCCAAGTGTCGCTGCGGCCACGCATGGACAAGCCTGCGCCAGCAGGAACGGTTCGTGCTGAAGTTCTTACTTTCAATTCCGGCGGTGCGGGTGCAAGGCCAACGCTTGATGGGTTGAACGCAACGGCGTTTCCATCTGGCGTGATGACAATGCCGATTGAGGCCACGGAACATGCAGGCCCGGTGATTATCTGGCGCAAGGAATTGCGGCCAGACTCAGGCGGTGCCGGCCAATATCGCGGTGGGCTTGGTCAATTTATGGAAGTGGGCGCTATTGAAGGCCATGAATTTGATTTTCAAGCGATGTTCGATCGCGTCAATTATCCGGCACGTGGACGCCAAGGCGGGGCCAATGGTGCGCCCACATTAATTGCGCAAGATGATGGCGGCAAAATGCGCGGCAAGGGCAAGCAATTTGTAGCAGCAGGAAGGCGCGTCGTGTTGGCATTTCCGGGGGGTGCGGGCTACGGCAAAGCCCAAGACCGCAACCCAGATTTAGTGAAACGTGACTTGGTGCGCGGCTATATTTCAGCTGACGCAGCGATGCGGGATTATGGATTAACAACCCAAGACGTTGCGCAAATTCTTGATGCCGTGAAACATGGAACGGATTGATGACACCCAAATTGAAATCATATGATGTGGTGATAATCGGCGGTGCCATGCTGGGTTCATCCACCGCATGGTTTTTATCCAAGTCACCAGATTTCAAAGGCAAAATTCTGGTTGTTGAACGTGACCCTACATACGAATTTGCGGCAACGTCTCTCACCAACAGTTCCATTCGCATGCAGTTCAGCGAAGCGATCAACGTGAAAATATCGCAGTTTGGGGCAGATTTTGTGAAGAATTTCAAAACCTATATGGGCGGCAGGCCAGAATTGCCACAGCCGATCATTCAAAGTTTTGGTTATATGTATTTGGCCAACACGCAAGGCTTTGCCGATCAACTGAAAGCTGATCAGAAAATGCAAGCAGCCAATGGCGCAGGCACGAAGCATATGAGTCGCGACGAAATTGCAAAGGCTTATCCCTTCTATCAACTTGATGATATTATCGCTGGCAATCACAACCTTGTTGATGAAGGTTATTTTGAGGGTGCCACACTTTTTGATTGGTGGAAACGCCAAGCCAAAACGAAGGGCGTTGAATATGTGCATAATGAAGTTGTTGCCATTTCAAAAAATACTGATGGCTCGAAGATTGAAAGCGTCACACTCAAATCTGGCGAAATAATTTCGTGTGGCGTTGTGGTGAATTGCTCTGGCACGCGGGGTTCACTTGTGGCGCGCTTGGCGGGCATTGAAATTCCCGTTGAACCACGCAAGCGCATGACATTTATTTTTGATGCAGAAAAGCCGCTGGATCGGGAATTGCCTTTAACGATTGATCCTTCTGGCGTTCACATGCGCAGCGAAGGCAAATATTATATGACAGGCGGCCCGCCCGATGATGACAGCGCGGTGGACCCGAATGATTTTGCGCCCGACAACGATATTTGGGAGAATAAAATTTGGCCCGCAGTGGCCAATCGCATTCCGCAATTTGAAGCCATTAAAGTGATCAACTCGTGGGCGGGGCATTATGATTATAATGTGCTTGATCAAAATGCCATTTTGGGGCCGCACACGAAAGTTAAAAACTTTATGTTCTGCAATGGTTTTTCAGGCCATGGGTTTCAACAATCACCCGCCATGGGGCGCGGGCTTTCTGAGCTGATTACATATGGCGCATTCAAAACGCTTGATCTTTCACCCTTCAGCTTTGCGCGCATTGAACGCAATGAACCCTTTCTTGAAAAAGCAGTGATATGAAAAAAATTGTTCTAACCGGTGCCGCTGGCAGGCTTGGTTCTTATCTGCGTGAACCTCTCACTAAGCTGTGCGAAGAATTGGTTTCAACCGACGTTGTGGACGTGGGCAAGCTTTACCCGAATGAAGCATTTGTGAAGGCCGATCTGACAAAACTCGATGAGATGACAGCGCTGATGAAAGGCGCTGATATGGTGGTACATTTTGGGGCCATTGGTGATGAAGCGCCGTTTGAACAAATACTTGGGCCCAATATCATCGGCGCTTATAATGTTTGGGAAGCTGCATTTCAAAATGGTGTGAAGCGCGTGGTTTACGCAAGCTCCATTCATGCGGTGGGCATGTATCCCAAAACTGAATTCATCGGCGTTGATGTGCCCCACAGGCCCGACACGTTTTATGGCTTGGCCAAATGTTTTGCTGAAGATTTGGGCCGCATGTATTGGGAAAAGCGCCAGATTGAGGCGGTGTGTCTGCGTATCCTTTCATGCGCCAAAGTTACCAATGCCCGCGCGTTGGGAAGCTGGCTATCTTATGAAGATCTGGTGCATCTCGTAACCCGCGCTATTGATACGCCCATCGTGGGCTTTTCGATTGTCTATGGTGTTTCGAACAATGATCGCGCGCCTGTTGATAATACAGCTGCACAATTTTTGGCATATCGACCGAAAGATAATGCGGAACAATTCGCCGCAGAGATTTTGGCAAAGGCTCCGCCAGCCAACCCGCAAGACTTAGGGCAAATGTGCCATGGCGGCCCTTTTGCATCGGTGAAGCTTGGCAACAGCGGCACTGCCACGATGGGCATTGTGAACGATAAAAAGCAGACTTAAGGCTGAAGTTTTTTCAAATCCAGAACCGCTTGATTTTTGCTCACCAAATAGCTTTGGTCAACACTAACATCTTGCCAATCACTTTGCACACCATCAGGCCAAAGCACACGAATTTGTGTGGCGGTTTGTTCGCCCAAACCAAAGTGCCAAAAGCCATTCACGCCTGACACATGGCCACCACCCGAAGTGATTTCGCGGCGCATAATTTTATCACCGTGTTTGACTTCAATCCAAGCGCCAATGCCATCATGATTTGCGCCAGCCAGCGACAAGCGCAAATCCAGCCAGTGGCCCAGATTTTTTGAAACATTGCGCCAGATTTTTACATTCTCATGGCGGTTAACAATCAAAACATCCATTTTTCCATCGCGGTTGAAATCTGCAACAGCGCCACCACGCGCCTGGGAAAAACTTAACATACCAGATTTATCACCAACTTCGGCAAATGTTCCATCGGCGTTTTGCAATAACAAATTGCTGGGGTCTTTGGCAGCAAAATCGGGCATTTTGTCAACATTGCCTTTGGCGATGAACAGATCAGAAAGCCCATCATTGTTCACATCTTCGAACTGAGTGTGCCAGCCCGTTGAAGGGCGCAAATCGCCACCCGCATAGGGTCGTTGCGCGCTCACACCTGATGCAAAAGGCACATCTTTATAACTGGGTTTGGCCACACCATCGCTGAGCACCAGAAGATGTTGATCCGCCATCGAGGTTACATAATATTGCGGCATGCCATCAGCCATGCTGATATTTTCAGCAATGCCCATGCCCCAATAGCGCACGAATTTCCAACCTTCATCGGCGGTGTAAAGGCTTGGTGGTTTGCCCAATGGCATTTTCCACATCTGCTCTTGGCCACCTTGATAATATTCACGATCATTGGCAACGCGCAGGGATTGCGTGCCCGATTTATTCCAATCCGTGAACAACATTGAAAGTGCACAGAACGAAGGCTTCAAAGCGGCTGGCTTATCAAAACCATCTTGCTTTGCATTGGGGCGCAAAAGAAAATTATCAGTGCAACTGCCCCAAGGTTCCATTTCTTTGGTGCGATCAATATAATTGCCAATGGCCAAAGTGGGCCATGTGTTGCCCTTTTCCCATGTGGCAGAAAATGCGGTTGACCAGCCATCGCCGCCATCAAAATTCCATTGTGTGTTGGCTTCGGCAAATTTGCAGTTACCAAGGCCGCGCATGATTTTATTTTCGCCCACGCGAAGCACAACCAAATCCATGATGCCATCGCCATCCACATCCAGAGGATAAGCACCTGTTACTTTATCAAATTCTGCGCCTGATTTTGCTTCAGTAAATTTTAAAGTGCCGCCCGTTTTGGATTTGTTGATGAACAGTTTGGCCTTGTTTTCGCCGCCAGCAATATAGGCATCAGGAAAGCCATCGCCGTTGCAATCAAATGTGGCCACACCGCCGCCCACCATATATTGCCATTCGCCTTTATAAACGCTGTGAAGGCCAGAGGTTTTGGTTTCTTCGACGAATTTTGGGATTGCAAGATTATCAGCAGCTTGTGCGGGAAGCGTCACCGACAGCAGCAAAAGTGCGAAGCCTAATTTCATTGTTTCACAGTTTTCAGCTGAGTTGCATAAGCGCCCACGCAGCGGCCTTGATCAAGGCCCCTTTCAATGGCAGGCCTGAAATGAATGCCGCCATACATACGCGAAATTCCTGCTTCATTGGCCGCATCCCAGAAGGATGCAAAATGGCGCGGTTTGAATCCATCGCCTTCATGGGTTGCATCATCAAAGGCAAAATGATCTCCAAAGAATTTGGAAAGAACCACGGCTGCGGCACCCGATTGCGTGGAGTGGCCCGATGGATATTCCGGAAACGGTGGTGTGATCAACAATGTTTCCCACTTCTGATCAATATTCTTTTTAATATAAGTTATTGGGCGCAACAGATCATATTGCATCTTGGTGTTCCAGCACCCGATAAAACCATCGGCCACTGCAAAACTTAACCTGGCCAAAACATCAACCGATTTTGCAACGGGCAGTTTATCGCGATCAATAATTTCAGTGGCAATTCCAATCCAATGGCCGGGCGGGGTTGATGATAACATCGGATCATCAGACCAGAAACGCGCAATGGTTTTTTGTTCAGGTGTGAGATTATTTTTCGTGTCGTAAACCTCTTTGGCCTGCTTGAAAAATTCAGATGCCTTTTCTTCACTATACTCTGGCGGAGAAGGCAAATTGCAAGTTGCGCTGGCGGGCATGGCAAAGGTTCGGTTCTTGCCCCAGTTTGGCAAAAGTGGCGCTTGTTGCTGGCGAAGTTGGCTGGTCGGCACCCAATGGCCGGGGCCTTTGATAAGATCATATTTCATGGGAAAGCCCATGTTTTCGACCACAGCACCGCCATCGGTTTTAGACCACTCAAAAACCGCAGCTGACAATTTCTGAGCGTAAGCAATACTGCGCTTTTTCACATCAGCTGCAACTTTGTTTGAAACATCGCTGGCCATTTTTTTTGACGTAAGGCCAAGCACGCGTTGGCCGGTGGGGCCGGTGTTGGAAAAGAAATTATGCGTGGCTTGATCCAAGACCGTGTTCAAAACCAAAGCCTCATCATAGGCTTTACCTTTTTCACGAGGCGGCAGGTTTTTCAAACCTTGAAGCTGGCCTGCAAAAGATATCAAGTGATCATCACCCGAAGCGGTTGCTTCGTAGGCAGTGGCGGCAAGATAGGCAAAATTGCGGGAAGCCACGGGTGGCGAATAGGTTGCCGTGTGGCGCACCAGATTGAGGATTAACTTATACCATGTGGCGATAATCTGCTCTTGCGATATGGCATTTGCTTGTGCTGAGCCGAAGCTCAAACACAAGGCCGCAATGCCGAGGACATTTTTAAGCCGCATCGCGCATTGCTCCTGGGCCGGGAATGGCACCTTTGGGACATTTGCCGGCAATGATCATGCCCAACACTTCATCGTGGGTTACATCTTTGGTCGAGGCAGTTCCAACAACCTTGCCGTTTTTCATCACCACCAAACGATCGGCCAGATCAAACACGTCATGCAGATCATGGCTGATCAAGAAAATGCCAATGCCATCGGCTTTGAGTTGTTTGATCAACTCACCCACTTGAGCGGTTTCTTGCGGGCCCAAGGCTGCCGTTGGTTCATCCATAATCAAAATGCGCGCATTGAAATGAATGGCCCGGGCAATTGCAACAGATTGGCGTTGACCGCCCGAAAGTTTCGACACTGGCTCTTTAAAGCGGCGAAAATTGGGGTTCAACCGGTGCATCACTTTGCGGGTTTCTGCTTCCATGGCCACCTCATCAAGCGTGCCCATTTTGGTTTTCAACTCACGGCCCAAATAAAGATTGGCCGCTGCGTCAACGTTATCGGCCAAAGCCAGCGTTTGATAAATCGTTTCAATGCCCAAGGCCTTGGCATCACGTGGGTTGTCTATTTTGACTTCGTTTCCCTCAATCATAATCTGCCCAGCGTCACGCTTATATGCGCCGGAAAGAACTTTGATCAGCGTGGATTTGCCAGCGCCGTTGTGGCCCAAAAGACC
>JANXRO010000200.1 GCA_025356765.1 Hyphomicrobiales bacterium
TATGCATTCATGGGTTCGTGTGGGCGATGGCTCATGCCTTGATCTTCAAGGCCCCAATGCCAAATATTATGAAGAATATACGCCGGCCCATTGGCATGACAGGGCGATGCGAGACCCGTGGGTTATCAAAAATCCTGATGGCGATGGCTGGCTGATGTATTTTACAGCACGTGTGCCCGGCCGAACGGAGCCTAACGCCGGTGGTGCCGTGGGGCTGGCAACCTCGCCCGATCTCAACACGTGGACACTGCAAAAACCTGTGTATGATAGTGGTGATTTTGGCCAGCTTGAAGTGCCACAAGCTTTTAAATTTCGTAACAAATGGTACATGACATTTTGCACTGCGGCCGAACATTGGTCGGAAGGTTATAAAAAGAAAAATCCGCAGATACCGATCACAGGTTCACATTATTTGGTGGCCGATCATCATCTAGGCCCGTGGGCAACACCTGACTCTGAGTTTCTGGATGGTTCAAATCCCTGCAAACGTTATGCTGGAAAAATAATCGAACAGGATGGCAAGCTGTCTATCATGGGTTTTCTCTATGAAACACCTGAAGGAAAATTCGTCGGCAAAGTCAGCGATCCTGTGCGTCTGATGGTTGATAAACTCGGCAACTTACATTTGGCGGAATAATCATGGCAAAGCTTGAACTGCAAAACCTTCATAAAAGTTTCGGTGCAACCGACATTATCAAAGGTGTTGATCTGGCAATCAAACATGGCGAGTTTGTTGTGTTTGTAGGCCCATCAGGCTGTGGCAAATCAACATTGCTGCGCATGATTGCAGGGCTTGAAAGCATCTCGCAAGGCACCATCACCATTGGGGATAAAGTGGTCAACGATCTGCCACCGAAAGATCGTTCCATTGCCATGGTATTCCAGTCTTACGCGCTTTTTCCCCATATGACAGTGCGAGACAATGTTGGCTTTGGTTTGAAAATTGCGGGGACGCCAAAACAGGAATTGGAAAGCAAAGTTGCCGAAGCATCCCGCATGCTGAAATTGGATATGTTGCTGGACAGGAAACCATCTCAGCTTTCAGGCGGCCAACGTCAGCGTGTTGCCATCGGACGGGCTATTGTGAGAAAGCCTGACGTATTTTTGTTTGATGAGCCGCTTTCTAATTTAGATGCGGCCTTGCGTGTCAACACGCGGGCGGAAATTGCCAAGCTGCACCGGGATTTGGGTGCAACAATGATTTATGTGACCCATGACCAAGTGGAGGCCATGACGCTTGCTGACCGCATTGTCGTTTTGGAAGCTGGCCGCGTTCGTCAATTTGGCTCACCGCTTGAACTTTATCACAAGCCACAAAATATGTTTGTGGCGGGCTTTATTGGTTCACCCAAAATGAATTTCATGCCCGTTGAGGCTGTGAAAGTTACAACCGCAGGCGTGATGGTCACGTCAGATGAGTTTGCCAAAGAACTGGTGCCAGTGTCTGCGGCCCGCGTGAAGCCGGGTGAAAAGCTAACTCTTGGCATAAGGCCTGAACATATGATGGCCAATGCCAAAGGTGAATTTCGAATTTCAGGCTCGGTTGAAATGGTGGAGCATTTGGGCCATCAAACTTTTATCGAAGCCAAGTCGCGCAATGGCACGGTGTTTAATGCGCTCCTCGATGGCGAAACTCTTGTGCAGCACAATCAACACATGGCGCTCAGTTTCAATGCCAGTGATTGCCATGTGTTCAACGCCCAAGGCGAGGCTTTGCCCCGCCTCAGCGCACCAAAAATTGCTGCTTACGTGCGGGGCTGACTGAGCCCTAAGACGCCACGGCAACCGGCATAGGCGTTGCAATGACGCGCTGCATCGGTTGGGCAGGCGATCCCACCCAAGCTGAACTGTGCGGCAAAGCTTCACCCTTCATCACCATGGTCAACGGCCCAATCAATGCGCCATCGCCAACCCTGGTATCATACAGCACGGTTGATCCTGCCCCAATTGTAACATCATTGCCAATTTTAATGCGGCCCACTTTCATCAAACGATCTTCATAAAGATGTGTCTGCAAACATGCCCCTGAATTGACGGCAACAAAATCTCCAATTTCAACACAGTCAAATTCAGTAATGTCGGTAGCATCCAAATAAACACCCTTGCCAACTTTAACGCCGAACATGCGCAAAACCATGGGCAGGAAAGGCGTGCCTCTGAGATGTTCCAAAATGGATTTTCCGGCCATGCCCCAATACATCACGGCCACGGCTTCTGTTCGCAAAGCCCACCAAGACCACATGGGTTTAATTGTCGGGCGATAAACCCCCATCGCCAACCATTTACAGGCAACAGCGATCAGCAGTTGGGCGAGATCAATAACCACAACAGCAGCGATGCACATTGAAATAGCTTCAAACCAGCTGCCTTCATTGATGGGATCATTCAAAGCTTCCATGCCCAATGTGGCAAGGGTTATGAACAATGCCGTGGGCAAGCTTATGTTGAAGGCTTCAAACAAAGCACGCCCAATTTTCATCCACATCGATGGTTCAAACGTGGCAGAAGCGCTCGAATTAAACATCTGGCGAACCGGAAGTTTAATGGGGGGCGAGCCAAACCATGTTTCAGATGCGCCAACTTCTCCACCTTCGGGTGGCCGGGATTTCACACCAATAAGTGCGCCTGACTCAACCGAATAATTCAACGGCACAACAGCTTCATTGCCAATAAAAACTTTTGAGCCTGTTTTAATTGTGCCCAGCGTCATCCAATTGCGGCGCATGGCTTCGTCACCCAACTGCACGTCATCGGCGATAAAATTGCCTTCCCCAATATCAACCAGATCATAACGGCCCGAAAGATTTGTGGAAATTTCTGAACCGCGACCGATCTTTGCACCCATCAAGCGATACCAAGCACGCATATAGATCGTGGCGAAAATTGACGACAGTGTGTCGAGCATAACTTCAGTGGCCAATGTCACAATCCATTTACGAATATAGATGCCACTGAACACTGAATATTGGCCAGGCTTCAAGCGGGGCAAGACAGCCCAGCGCACAGCAACGATAAAGATACAGGTGAAGAACACCATGGCCGCAGCAGTTGGGAGTGCAATCACCGGCAGATACCAAAAATAGCTGATGCC
>JANXRO010000216.1 GCA_025356765.1 Hyphomicrobiales bacterium
GAAACGGCGTAGAGCCTAATCCATTGATTATTCAAGGGAAATAAAGTTTTATCCAGTTGCATCCAATAAGATAAAACACACATTTATTTAATGGCATGCAAGAGGTCGGCGGTTCGATCCCGCCTAGCTCCACCATTTCCTTAAAACATTTGGCGGTTTTTGAGAGTGACGCTAACCTGTTCAGGTTTTGGCGGGATTCAATAAACGATGATTTGCTCAATCTTCTTTTGTGCCAGACTCTCAGATTGGAATGAACGCATTCATCGAGCAGTGAACCCGTCACTCTCACCAACCATCAAAGCAGTTGGCCATAACTTTCTCACCACGCCCAATGGATAGATGCTCGCATATTGCGGCATTGAAGCCAAAAGTGCTTCACCCAGCGCAACGCCCAGATCATGCAACGACTGATGAAAGCCGGTGAGGGTGGGGGACAGATATTTTGCTTGCGGGCTGTCACGACCGATCACCGCGATATCACGGCCAGGAAAAATACCGTGCTCCATCAGACCGCGGTACAGGCCGTTCACTGATGATTCATTTGAGAGAACGATTGCAGTAGGCCTGTCCCCGGCTTCAATAATCCTTTGCGCAATACCGTATCCGCCAGCTTCGTTCGGCAAAGATTTATAAGTATAATTGGATTCAAGTTTCAAACCATGTGCAGCCAGTGCCCGCCTCGCACTGTGATGAAAAACATGGCCCAAGTTGATGTCATCATGTGGCAAAGCAATGGCTATTCGCTTGTGTCCTTTTGCAACAAGCCGATTGACCGATTCCGTCGCAATTGTCTCAAAATCTATATCGATCCATGGCTGCCCAACATCCGTTGTGCTTCTGCCCAGTGCGACAAATGGTATTTTGCACTCAGCCAAGAACGAAATTCGAGGATCCACACGACGTGTATTGGATATGATCAGGCCATCAACAACACCACGCGAAACCACACGGCGCAGATAATCATCCGCATTTTCCGTTGAGGCACAGAGCAATGCGACCAGATCAAGCTTGTGGCGAAGCAACACTTCCTGCACGCCATCAAGCACGTTCATAAAAAAATGCGTATGGCCTTGCCCAGTAAATTCAGGGCCAGTTTTCATCATAAATCCAATGGTGCCCATTTTGCCACTGCGCAGGCTACGACCCGATTGATTGGGCACATAACCAAGCTTTGCCGCCGCTTCGTGCACGCGTTTGCGTGTAGCCTCGCTCGCATCGGGCCGATCATTCAACGCGCGCGAAACGGTGCTGATCGACATGTTCAAATGCTCGGCCAGACGTTTAATTCCGATCACTCTTTATGCCCCACTTTCTATGACTGTGCCTCTCTAGCGCAGATTATCTGCGAGAGCTAGTTGACTCGGAAACGTTTCCGTGATTATTGTCGGAAACGTTTCCAGAAAATGTCCACAAAGATGGCAAGACCTGGATTTGGGAGGAAAGTGTGACGTTTCGAGCTGTTATTGTCGGATGCGGGAGCATGGCCAAAGGCTGGATTAAGGCTGTGCAAAGCTCAGCCGAAATCAAGAATGCCGTGGCTATTGTTGGCTTGGTTGATCTCAACCTTGATGCCGCCAAGGCGCTGCAAGCAGAGTTCGGTCTTGATGATACAATGATCGGCACAGACCTTGATGCAGTTCTCCGCACGGTGCAACCTGATCTCTTATTCGACATCACGTTTCCATCAGCGCGGCGCAAATGCGTTCTTGCAGGGTTGGCCCATGGCTGCCACGTTCTAACCGAAAAGCCGATGGCTGAATCGCTGGCCGATGCCCGTGAAATGATTGCCGCCGCCAAAGCGGCGGGCCGAATTTATGCTGTTGTGCAAAACCGTCGATACATCGAAGGCGTTCGCCGGATCCGCCAAACAATTGAGGGCGGTGCACTCGGCAAGATTACGGCCTTACACGCGGACTTTTTTATAGGTGCGCATTTTGATGGCTTTCGCCAGCAGATGCAAAACGTGTTGTTGCTGGATATGGCAATTCACACCCTTGATGCGGCACGGTTTATGACGGTTGCCGATCCTGTTGCCGTTTATGCCCAAGAAAGCAACCCTAGCGGTTCTTGGTATGCCCATGGCGCAGCGGCCAATGCCATATTCGAATTTTCCGACGATATTATCTTCACCTATCGCGGGTCATGGGTGGCCGAAGGCGCGCCCACCAGTTGGGAATCAACTTGGCGGATCATCGGAACCAGTGGGTCTTTGTTGTGGGATGGTGCCGATCACTTCCAGGCCCGCAGTGTGGCAGTCGAAAGCGGCTTTCATCGGCCGCTGAGGGATGTGGTGGTGTCTCCTGCGCCGCATCCCTCAGAAATTCACGGACACGCCAGCGTCATAGCGGCGTTTCTTAAGGCCGTTGAAACGGGCAAAGAACCTGAAACCGCAGGCAGAGACAATATCAAAAGCCTCGCCATGGTTTTAGCCGCCATCGAAAGTGCGCGCACACAACAACGAATTAAGATTGCAGTTTAGGGCATCCATGAAATCAAACCCCACCAAAGCCATCCGCATCGGCACCATGATCAAAGCTTCAGAAGGCCAGGCTGCGCAAAATATTGCAGCAATCGCTGGTCTCGGCTTCGAGAGCTTTCAGCCATTCTTTTGGCAAACCACCAACAATCAAGATTTGCGCGAACTCGGTAAAAGCTGCCTTGGCGCGATTGGTGATCGTGACATCACCATCTCCACGCTTGGCATGTTTGGCAACCCGCTCGAAGACCAAGAGATGGACCGCCAAACCTTACAAGGTTGGAAAGATTGCATCGACAACGCGCATCACTTCGGCGCCACCTGCGTTGCTGGTTTTACGGGGCGCATCCGCAACAAGCCATTGACGGATAGTCTGCCTCGTTATCGCGAAATTTGGTCTGAGCTTGCCAAACGCGCTGCCGACAAAGGCATCAAGATCGCCTTTGAAAACTGCGCCATGGATGGCAATTGGGCCAGTGGTGACTGGAACATTGCGCACAACCCTGATGCCTGGGAGTTAATGTTCAACGAAACCCCAGGTGACAATATCGGGCTTGAATGGGAACCCTGCCACCAGATGGTTTATTTGATTGATCCCATGCCGCAGATCCGCAAATGGGCCCATAAATTTTTTCATGTTCATGGCAAAGATGCCACCATCCGCCATGACGTGATCCGTGAACACGGCATCTTCGGCAAAGAAAAATTTGTGTTCATGCGCACCCCCAGCTTTGGTGACAGCAATTGGACAGATATCATTTCTGAGCTGCGCCTTGCTGGCTGGTCAGGATCAATCGACATCGAGGGCTGGCACGACCCCGTTTACCGCGGCGCTCTGGAAATGACCGGACAAGTCCGAGCACTCAATTATCTCAAAGATTGCAGGGGAGGCGCAAACATATTTGCAACCCCAGACTAAACCCTCCGATGACTGAGGATCGGACAATAATAACATCTGCAAAAGCAGGGATATTCAACAATCAACAGTGCTCCACCGGGCACAGGAGGAAACAAAATGTTAAGACGATCATTATTGCTGGGCATGACCGCCATTTCCATGGCTTTCGTAGGCTCAAACTATTCTGAAGCCGCAGCACTTCGCGACAAATTCTGCAAAGATGTTCACCTGCGTTTCTTTGTGGGTGGCGCTGAAGGCGACGCGTTTGGTTCAATTGTTTATAATGGTGCCAAACAAGCCCAGAACGACACCGGCGCGCAAGTTGACTTCGTGTTTTCTGGCTGGGATTCTGAGAAGATGGTGCAATCATTGCGTGAAGCCGTGGCCGCAAAGCCCAATGGCATTGCTATGATGGGCCATCCTGGTGATGACGCAATCATGCCACTTGCCGAACAAGCATCCAAGGCTGGCATCAAGATGATGTACCAGAACGTGCCGGTCCCCAAAGTTGTTGCTGCCTTTGGTGGTGGTTATGTTGGAGCCCAGCAGGAACCACAAGGCCGTGCCCTTGGCGTTGAAGCCGTGCGGATGGCAGGCCTTAAAAAAGGCGACGTTGCAATTATGATTGGGCCATTTGAAAACGTCAATCGTGGTGCCCGAGAACTTGGCACAGTTACGGCGATGGAAGAAGCCGGCATCAAGGTTGTGAAGATCAATTCGGCAACGGAATGGGCCAAAGATCCAAATCTTGCTTTACCCGTGATCACCGCTGCCATTCT
>JANXRO010000315.1 GCA_025356765.1 Hyphomicrobiales bacterium
TGCACTTTTATCAAGAAGCTTCACCAGCTTTTTAAATGCGGGCGCGTGTTCTTGCAAATCTATCGGCGAGGCAAAAGATGTGTAACCGGGATAGCCGTGTTTTTCGCACCAGCGATTGCCCGCATCATCAACTGCGGCCAAAGCCAAGCTTGCTTCTTCGAGATCGAGATTAAGTTTTGCCGTGTTGGCCAGTTCATCACGATAAATCAGTGTGGGGAAAAACGTTTGAATTTTGCTCATGTGCAAAGTGCATATCGGTTAACCACGTAAAGCTCAACAGGTGGCTTGTGAGGACAAGCAAAGTGTGGTTTTAAGGCCGAAGAGGAGAATTTGATGAGTTTGCCTGCAAATCTTTTAGAAGGCTATAGTCGTTTTCGCACCGGGCGTTATGCGCAAGATGAAAACCGCTATCGCACTTTGGGTGCCGGTTTGCAGCAGCCAAAATTGATGATTATTGCCTGCTGTGATAGTCGTGCAGCACCTGAAACAATTTTTGATGCGGGGCCTGGCGAAATTTTTGTGATGCGCAATGTGGCCAATCTTGTGCCGCCTTATGCGCCTGATGGCAAACACCACGCAACAAGTGCTGCCTTGGAATTTGCCATTCTTTCGCTTGGGGTGAAGGATGTGGTGGTTATGGGCCATGGGCGCTGTGGCGGCATTCGCGCCGTGGTGGAAGGTGGCGATCCTTTAAGTTCTGGCGACTTTATCGGAAAATGGATGACAGATGTGAAAGACGTGGCTGAAACTGTGCGCCAAGATCGCGGCAAAGATCACGACCATAACCATAACCTGCAAACAGCGGTTGAACATGCATCGGTTGAACATTCACTGGCCAATCTGCGCACCTTCCCTTGGCTGCGCGCTCGTGAAAACAAGGGCGAACTTGGTGTGCATGGCGCATGGTTTGATATTGCCTTGGGGGAACTTCACGCCTTTGATCAAACCAAACGAGATTGGGCCCTGATTTAAGATCGCGTTTCAAAATCAAGGTTTGCGGTGGTCACACAGCTTTCGTAAACTCAACTTTGTTTGAGCCAAAATATTTTTCAGTCCCAAATAATACCAGTGCAGTTAATTCACCTGATACATAGGCACCTGTATCTATATTGATATGTCCTGTCGCCAAAATTGGTTTTTTTACAGGCGTGTGACCGTGAACGATGTAGCTGCCGATAAAATTGTCATCGAGATATTTTGTATCGCGCGACCACAACAAATCTTTATCAGTTTGTTTTTCCAAACTGACTTTAGGATCGACAGTGGCATGGCAAAAAAAGTAATCGCCAACTGAATAGAAGAGTTGCGTGTCTTGTAATAATTTCAAGTGCTGTGAGGGTAACTTCTTTCGAAATTCTAATCGTGCGGCACTGATTTGTGACGCATTTGGATCGCGCTTCATAAAAACGCCATAGGATTCCAACATCTCATAGCCACCACTGCGAAGCCAAAATGGAGTATCATCGTTTTGCTTTTCTAGAAAATCGAGAAGCAGTTGTTCGTGATTGCCGCGCAAAAATATAATTTTGTCATTAGCACTCAGTGCATTTTTGAAGGCTAAGAGATACTCAATAACGCCCGCACTGTCGGGGCCACGATCAACATAGTCTCCGAGGTAGACATAAACTGTTTGTAGCGCGTTCAATTTTGTTGCTGTTAGATTTTCATTTGCAATCAGTCGCTCATTCAATTGGCGCAATTCACTCAACATTCCATGAATATCGCCAACTGCTACCACCCTCACATTTTTGGGAAGTGCGGGATCCATATTTAAAAATTAATTTTCATTTTGCTTCTTCAATACGTGTTCAATTTCCAGCAATTCTGCGGCATTGAATATCGCGTTCTTTAAAGCGCCAACACTGTCTTCAATTTGTGCAGGCTTGCTTGCACCAATCAAGGCCGATGTTATGGACTTTTTGTGCAGAACCCACGCAATTGCCATTTGGGCCAAGGTTTGCCCGCGCTTTTCAGCAATTGCGTTCAGGCCCTTTAATTTTGTAACCGTTGCTGCATCAATCGAACTTTCCTTTAAAAAGTGATTGACGGTGGCGCGGCTGCCTTTGGGAACGCCGCCCAGATATTTATTAGTCAACAAGCCTTGCGCCAAAGGCGAAAACACTATTGTGCCAGCGCCGGCTTCATCGGCTGATTCAAAGGCGCCACCAACTTCAGGTTCACGCTGCAACATATTATAACGGGGCTGATGGATAAGGCATGGCGTTCCAAGACCCCGCAAAATTGCGGTGGCCTTTTTAATCTGCTCTGCCGGATAATTTGAAATGCCCACATAAAGTGCGCGACCAGAGCGAACCGCAAAATCCAATGCACCCATGGTTTCTTCAAGCGGGGTGTTGGGGTCAAACCTATGTGAATAAAAAATATCCACATAGGCCAAATTCATGCGCTTCAAGCTTTGATCTAAACTGGCCAGCATGTATTTGCGACTGCCCCATTCGCCATAAGGCCCATCCCACATATGATAACCTGCCTTGGTGGAAATGATCATCTGATCACGGTGGGCCTTGAAATCTTTCTGCAAAATTTTGCCGAATGCTTCTTCGGCAGAGCCAGGGGGCGGCCCATAATTATTGGCCAAATCGAAATGCGTAATGCCCAGATCCCACGCCTTTGCACACAGATCGCGCTTTAACTTATGCGGGTGGTCAGCACCGAAATTATGCCACAGTCCAAGCGACAAGGCGGGCAGCAGCAACCCGCTGCGCCCGCATCGCCGATATTGCATTTCGGTCATTTCAACAACGCGCGGGCTTCAGCGGGCCCGAAGGGTGCTGGCCGCTTGCAGGTTGATTTCAGCGTTACCACTTTTTTCTTGGTGCCCGCTTCCATCATTGCTGTCATCACTTCAACAACGTGGGCAACCATTGAAACATCGCAACGCGCCAATTTTTTCTTGTTGATGGCATCAGCCATATCAGCAAGGCCTGCGCAACGATAATTGGCCCAGACA
>JANXRO010000353.1 GCA_025356765.1 Hyphomicrobiales bacterium
GTGCAGTGTTTGCAGGCCTGGCTTCGCGCATGATCACCGGTGTGGGCGGTGCCGAAGACATTGCGCTGGCCTTGGAAGCTGAAACCTTGGCAACTGTTACAGATCGTGGTGCACGCATGTTTCGCGTGTTTGCCGACAGCACGAAAAGTGATCGCAGCGCCTTGGCCGCTTGCATCCGCTCGTCGCGCGTCAAAATTAAAGCAGAGGCTTTGGCCAAGATCACTGTTCCGGTGTTGGTGGTGGCTGGCGAACAAGACGATGTGGCCGGAAACGTGGGAGAGCTTGTGAACGTCATTCCCGGTTCACGCGGTGTGGAACTTCCGGGCCGCAACCACATGAATGCAGTTGGGGACTTAAATTTTAAAAACGCAGTGGTTGAGTTTTTGAAATAAATAACTCCGGCGATCTCATCATACCTTTCGTTCAACCTTGCCTTCTTGGACTTGCAAGGCGTTTTATGATAAATAGGTATTTAGTTTTAGGGTTTTTGATTTTAATGGCGTTTTCAGTGTGCTCTCCCTTCTTCAGGCGCAATGTGCTATAGAAGGGCAGGAGAAACCTCATGTCGCGCGAAAACACCAAAACTGCCCATAAAATTGATCCGGTTTGGGATCGGTTGCGCCGCGAAGGTGATGAGATTGCGCGGCTTGAGCCAAGCTTGGGCGGCTTTGTCTATTCATCTGTTTTGGCCCATGAAACCTTTGAAGATGCTTTGATTCACCGCTTGGCCCAACGGTTGGGAAATGCCGATTTGGGCGTTGAAACCTTGGTCAACGCCTTTCGCGATGCCATTTCGGCCGAGCCTGAAATTGGTTTTGCAGCCCGCGCCGATATGATTGCCACGTTCGATCGTGATCCGGCCTGCCACCGCTATATTGATCCGTTGCTTTATTTCAAAGGCTATCAAGCCTTGCAGGCCCACCGTATGGCCCACCGCTTGTGGAGTTTGGGGCGCAAGGATTTTGCATCCTATATCCAAAGCCGGGTTTCAATGGTTGCGTCGGTTGATATCCACCCAGCTGCCAAAATTGGCAAAGGCATTATGATTGATCATGGCCATGATATTGTGATCGGCGAAACCTGCGTGGTGGATGACAATGTTTCAATCATGCAGGGTGTTACACTTGGCGGAACCGGCAAAGAAATGGGCGATCGTCACCCCAAGATTCGCTATGGCGTGTTGATTGGTGCTGGAGCCAAAGTTTTGGGCAATATTGAAATTGGTCATTGCAGCCGCATCGCCGCCTGTTCAGTTGTTCTGCATGATGTAGCACCCAATTTAACAGTGGCTGGCGTTCCGGCCAAAGTTGTTGGAACAGCTGGTTGCACAGAACCTGCTCGCGCCATGGACCATAATGTTGAGCCGGAAGAAGGCTGACATTTTTGCGTGATGAACGGCGCATGAATTTTCGCTTCAGCTTGGGTTCAATTGCGCGCGGCTAAATTTTCTTCATCAAGACCGGCACTGTGTCGGCCCAGAATGGAGAAACCAAATGTTCAAGAAGCTCATCATCGCAACTGCAGTAACCAGTGGCCTGTTCATGGCCAGCACCATCAGCGCTCAAGCCCAACCCCAACCCCTTTGCCAGCTGAACCCTGGCGCTTGTGCAAAAATGCCATTGATTCCGATCAATCCAATCAAACCAAAGCCATTTCCAATTATCCCGATTAAATATCCACCCGTAAAAATTCTGCCATTTCCTTTGCCACCTTCACCACCACCTGCACCTCCAAAAGGCCCTGATTTTGGAATTAACATTTCATTGGGCGGCGGTTCTGGCGGTTATGGCGGAGATGGATTTGTAACCTGCCATCAAGCCCGCAACATTGTGCGCCACCACGGCTTTCGCCATGTGCACACCGATACTTGTGGCGACGGCGACTATACATTCCTCGGCACCAAACACGGCACCGCCTATCTGGTTGACGTTTCAGACAGCGGCGAAATTTTAAGTGTCGATCAAGCCGACAACAACTTTTAAAAAATGAAGGGCAGGCCCCAAAAGCCTGCCTTTTCACTTGTTGCTGCAGCGGCGGCTTTGCTTTAATGAAAAACACATCCAACAGGAGATGTGTCTTTGAAACCCGATGAACTTGCCAAGCTTACCAAATTTTTCCGCGAGAAGTTTAACAACCCCGCATTGGTGGCAAAGTCCCGCCCGAAGCAAAATGATTCAGCCGAAATTTATATTGGCGATGAATTTTTAGGGGTTATCTTCCGCGATGAAGAAGATGGTGAGCTGAGCTATAATTTCTCGATGGCCATTCTCGATATTGATTTGGAATAATCGGCCTCACATTTGCAAATCCTAAATAAGTGTAAACAGCATGTGCCAATGTGGCACAGCCTGTCGCTTGAGGTTGGGTTTGGATTATCATCAGGTTGCCTATCTATTTGCGATTGCGGCGGGGATTGTATCTTCGGGTGCCATCGGCAGCTTGTGGGCCACGGCCACTGATGAAGCGCCCCATTTTGGCATGTTGGAAGAAAGCGACCTGTGGACACCTATCCGCGTTTTGGTGGTGGTTTTGTCTGCGCCAACAACTTTAATCGTCAATTCATTCTGGTGGATGATTGAAAGACCCTCAGTTGGCCTGTTGATGATCCTTGCCGGATTGGGCTGGAGCTTTATTCAAGGCGTTGTTATCTTGACCCAGATTTTCGGGGCAACATAAGGCATTTACATTCATGGCGATTTTTTCACTCGACGGAATTCTACCTGAAATTCACGCTGAAAGTTGGGTGGCACCATCGGCTGATCTGATTGGCAAAGTGAGAATTGCCAAAGATGCCAGCGTTTGGTTTGGTGCAATTTTGCGCGGCGATAATGAGTTGATTGATGTGGGCGAAGGCTCAAACATTCAAGACGGATGTGTTCTGCACACTGATATGGGCGCGCCTTTAAGCATTGGCCCAAATTGCACGATTGGCCATAAGGCCATTTTGCATGGGTGCAAAATTGGCGCACAAAGTTTGGTCGGAATGGGTGCGGTTATTCTCAACCACGCTCAAATAGGTTCATGTTGTTTGATTGGTGCTCATGCGCTGGTGCCCGAAGGCAAAATTATTCCGGATGGATCGTTGGTGATTGGTGCACCTGGCAAAGTGGCGCGGATATTATCGCCCGAAGAACAAGCCCAATTGCTGAAATCTGCCCAAGGCTATCAACGCAATTGGAAGCGCTATCATGCAGGATTGAACCTGCAATAAAAGAAAGTGGAGCCGACACTGAAGGTGGGGGACAGTGTCGGCTCCGAGTTAGCCCGGCGGCTTGGGGGATGGGGGACGCCAGCCGAGCAAGTCAAACTCAAATTAATTCATCAATTGCTTTTCGTGCCCACCAAAACTTGCGCCGGTTGCTTTTGTAAGCTGACCCATTGCGTGGCTTGATTTTGCGATTGACGTTTTAGAAAAGTGTATTCTGTCGCATCCCAGCGCAAAACTTCCGCGCGGCGATTATCCAAAATGAAATCGCCTTTGCTGGTTGGAATGGTTAAAACTGCGTGGCCTTCGCCATTTTCATCAAGAACAACAGTCAACAATAGTTCATCGGCATTGATGCCCATGCCTTGCAAATAGCGCTTTTTTAAAAGTGCATAATCTTCACAATCACCAGCATCGACAGGATAGGTCCAAAAATCTGGAACACCATAAAGAGCGAGGTCAGTTGTTGGGCGAATCTTGGTGTTGACGTAATGGTTGACCTGCTGAATTTGGTCCCAGTTCTCGGTCGTCAAGCCCAAGCGATCTTGTTTGCCTGAATTGAATTTGCATTCATCTTCGCCACGACCACAAAACGCCACATAGCCCACAGGTGGAAGCGACTTTCCATATTCTGTGGCTTGTGGCGTATTTGCAGCGGGCTTCACAAAATTTCC
>JANXRO010000386.1 GCA_025356765.1 Hyphomicrobiales bacterium
TCTGAAACGGCCCTTGCGGCCCAGCCCATAAAAGCGGCTGAAATGGTGTTGATCCGCTTGGCCCATGCGGCAAATCTTCCATCTGGCGAAGAGCTTTATAAACAAGTGCAAGACAACAAGTCAGCAGCCCCACGCATTTCGCCCATCTCAGCGCCACAAGCCCAGCATGAGCCCATAACCCAGCAACGCCCGGTTTTATCAATCGTGCCGCAGATGGATGAGGCAGGTGAAAGCCAGCGCCCTCCACTGCAAAGCTTTAAAACCTTTGCCGATATTATTGCGCTGGCAGCCGAACGCCGCGACATTAAATTCAAAACCGATCTGGAAGCTTTTGTCAGGCCCATATCTGTTTCAGATGGCAAGGTTGAGCTGGCCTTGGAAGCCCATGCAGACCCCGGCCTTGCCAACGAACTTTCGCGCAAACTTGAGGCATGGACGGGCAGACGCTGGATTGTTGTCGTGGCAAAAGCCGGTGGCGATGCGACGGTGAAACAACTGCGCAAAGAATCAAAAGATTCAGGCTTCAAATGGGCCAGAGAACAAAAAGATGTTCAGGCCGTTTTAAAAGCCTTCCCCAATGCACAGATAATAAATGTGACTGAACCTGATCTTATCAAACCAATGGAAGACACCGATGAAGAATCTCGCTGATATTATGAAACAAGCCACGCAGATGCAGTCTCGAATGGCTGATATGCAAAAAAAGTTGGAAGCGATTGTGGTGGATGGCCAAGCCGGCGGCGGCATGGTGAAGGTGAAGATGACCGGAAAAATGCACGTGACCAGCGTGGAGATTGACCCATCCTTGTTAAAGCCCGAAGAAAAAGAAATCGTTGAAGATCTGCTCGTGGCCGCCTTGGCCGATGCCAAAGGAAAAGCTGAATATATGATGGCCGAAGAAATGAAAACCGTAACAGGTGGAATGCCCTTGCCACCGGGGTTTGGATTTTAGAACGTGAAACGCCAAGCCGGCCCTGAGATTGAGCGGCTGATCCAACTTCTGGCCAAGGTGCCGGGGCTTGGGCCACGCTCGGCCAGGCGAGCAGTTTTGCATCTTGTAAAAAATCGCGACAAGCTTCTGGCACCCTTGGCCACCGCGCTGAAAGATGCGCATGAAAAGGTAAGCCAATGTGATGTGTGCGGCAATGTTGATACGTTGAATCCCTGCACAATCTGTTCAGACATGCGGCGAGACCGATCGACACTGTGCGTTGTGGAAGAAGTGGGCGATCTTTGGGCGCTGGAACGCGCTGGTGCATGGAATGGGCAATACCATGTTCTGGGTGGAACGCTTTCGGCCTTGGGCGGAGTCAGACCGGAAGATTTGGATATTGATACTTTGGTCTCTCGCTGTGCTGAGGGCAACATCAAAGAAGTTGTTTTGGCTACAAACGCCACCGTGGAAGGCCAAACCACGGCGCATTATATTACCGACAGGTTGAAAACCTTGAATGTGGCCACATCGCGCGTTGCCCATGGCATGCCGGTGGGTGGCGAATTGGATTATCTCGACGAAGGCACCTTAACCCAAGCCATGCGGGCCAGACGTCCATTTTAACACAGTCTGTTAAGACTTTTTAAACCTTCACCTCATCGCAACGTTAAGCGCCCCCAAAGTTGGAGCGCTGCTTGCTCCGTTGATCTCAAAGCCCCCGGCCCTGTGCCGGATTGAGACAAGGAACAGCAAAATGCATAAATTCAAATCGCTGATCAAAACCTTCAAGGCGGCCCAAAACGGCACGATTGCCGTAACTTTTGCGCTTTCAATCATTCCCGTGTTGGCGGCTGTGGGTGCGGCAGTAGACTTTGCCCATTATACCGCGATTAACACGCAACTCACCGCAGCCTTGGATTCCGCAGGCATTGCCGCCGCAGCAGCCAGCGGCAAAACCGATGCTCAACGCGAACAAATCGGCAAAGACACGTTTGAGGCGAATGTTCAAGGCGGGGCCGCAACCGGCGAGCCAATCACCCTGACGCTGAAATCCAATGGCACAACAATCACAGCTGAAGCCCATGCCATCATGGCCACAACGTTGTTGGCGGCAGTAGGGCTGAATGACATTGACGTTGGCGTTCGCAACGAAGTGACCATTCCCCAGCCCCGCAAAGCCGAAGTGGCTTTTGTGTTGGATTATTCAGGCTCAATGGCAGACCCCGCAGGCGGGCAGATTAAATATCTGGCCATGCGTGATGCCGCCACCACATTGATTGATACCTTGACGAAGAACGACCCCACCAAAGTGAAATTCGCTCTCGTGCCATTTTCGCATCATGTTTATACATCGCTACCCAGCAACTATGTTGCAGGAAAAACTGGTGGCACATGGACAGGCTGCACGCAAGACAGGCTTTATCCACTCAATCTTTCAGATGCCACGCCCAACCCATCAGACGATGCCACAAAATGGGGCCAGCCGATGGTGCCCGATCATGCTGCGTGGGGCTGCAATGGCTATGTGTCTCATCACCTTGTGTTACAACCGTTGACCAATAATTTCACCGCTTTGAAAGCCCAATTGGCGGCCATGACACCCTATGCCTATACACACGTTCCGCTGGGTGTAGAATTTGGTTATCATGTGCTCTCCCCCAATGCACCTTATGGTGAGGGTGCGAGCTATTCTGATAAAACCACATCA
>JANXRO010000409.1 GCA_025356765.1 Hyphomicrobiales bacterium
CAAGGGTCAATTTTTCAAAATAAAAATTCTGAGCTTTATTTCAGCAGGAACGTCACTTTCATATTCACGCGCCATTCAGAAATTTTGCCATTCTTCACAACACATTTAATATCTTGCACCCAAGCGCCTTCGATATTGTCCAATGTATCATCAGCTTTGGTGATGCCGTTTTGAACCGCGTCTTCAATGCTGTTTGCAGATGATGCGGTAATTTCAATTACTTTTGCAACCGATGTCATGTTTTTCTCGCTTTTTGTCGTGGATAGTTTATCTGGCGCTTTTCAATTCGGCCAAACTTCGGGCTATACTATGCCATGACTTTGCATTTGATCAAACTCTGTGTTGGGGTAAGTGAAGTTTCCGAAATGGAAGCTTGGGTGAATGACGCACGCGCCACCCATGATCATGTCACTCGCATGTTTCCAAAGCGCAAAGATGAAATTGTGCCAGGCGGTTCTCTCTATTGGGTGATCCGCGGAATGATTTTGGTGCGCCAACCGATTCTAGATTTAGAACGTGTCGAAGGTTATGACGGAATAAGCCGCTGTCGCATTGTATTTGATAACTCGCTTGTTCTGGTGCGGCCAACGCCGCGCCGTGCCTTTCAAGGATGGCGTTATCTGCCAGCCGCAGATGCGCCGCCAGATTACAAATCACAAGGGCCGGGGGACGCACTATCAGAACCCATGCGCCGAGAATTGGCAGCGTTGGGATTACTTTAATCTAAACAGCGATATTATCAATCAAGCGTGTTTTGCCCAACCACGCGGCTGCAAGCAATCGCAAAGGCTCGTCCTCTGTTTGTGGCACAGCAAGAGTTGAAGCATTGCGCGCGGTTACATAATCAACTTTAAACCCCAGCGTGGTGAGAGAGCGCGCCGCAGCGCGTGTTGCACTTTGCGCCTTGCTTCCGCCACGAATTTTCTCGGCGGCTTGTTGCAAGTTTTTATAAATGCCCGTTGCCTGTTGCAATTCTGATTTGGTGAGATAGCGATTGCGTGACGATAGGGCCAAGCCGCTGGCTTCGCGTTCTGTTGCCACACCAATCACCTTAATGGGCAAATCCAAATCTTTTGCCATGCGTTTGATCACCTGCAATTGCTGATAATCTTTCTCACCAAACAATGCACAATCAGCACCAGACTGAATAAAAAGTTTAGCAACAACTGTGGCAACGCCATCAAAAAACTGGGGCCGAAATTTATCTTCCAATCCTGCCTTGGCTGGCCCCGAAACCTGTACTGATGTAGCAAACTCGGCAGGGTAGATCTGTTGGGCGTTGGGCATAAAAACCAGCGGCACATTTTCTTGCGCCAAAAGGGCAACATCTTTGTCTTCGTCGCGCGGATAACGCGATAGATCTTCTGTCACGCCAAACTGTTTTGGGTTCACAAAAATGGAAACCACAACCTTGTCAGCATGTTCAAGGGCACGGCGCACCAATTGCAAATGCCCCTCGTGCAACGCACCCATGGTGGGCACAATGGCACATGTTAGGCCCTCGCGCCGCCACAGCGATGTTTCTTCTCTCAAGTTTTCGATGGTGCGAACAATTTTAAGTTTCATGGTGGAAGCGGTCTCACTGGATTTTGCAACTTATGCGGCAGATCAAGACTGATCACCTATCATAATTGCAAGATATTGAAATATATCGATTTAAAAATTTCTTTTAACATCAATTCATCCAGCCTAATTTAACACATAACGCGCTATAGTGAAGAGCCATGCCAAACAGTAAAGTACCATTTCAATCCATAGACGCGGCAACAAGTTTTCTGCTTGACCAGGTTGAGCCTTTGGACGTGTGCCACCTTTCCTATTGGTATTTGCAATTTACGGATTCAATTCCAGACCAAGTGTTCTGGGTGGCAACTTATGATCCCGAATACATGAGCTATTATATGCAGAACTTCACGCCAATTAACGATCCCGTAATGGCCAATGTTATGGAATTCAAGTTTATTGATTGGTTTGAATGGTTTGAAACAGACGTGGTGGCCCAAACGATTACCGAAATCGCGCCGCGTTATGGCATTACAAAATTTGGTATCTCAATTCCTCTGCCAGGGCCAAACGAAGATAAAGTTGTTTTCTCAGCTTGCATGAAAAGCTCGCCCGAAAAATGGGCCAAAGATCGAACCGAATTGGCGCGCCGCATTTTGCCTTTTGCGCAAAAATTTCACGAGAGAATGAAAGGCTTTGTCGAACACGACAATGTTGCCGAACACGTTTTCCACGTTTTTGGCTAATCTATTTGCGTGTGAATGAAATTCCACGATCAACGGCGCGGGATCCAAATTTTTTTCTCACCGCGTCCATCGCAAGTTCCGCTTTGGTTTGGGCTGCTTGCTTTGTGTCTAAGGTTGCGGTGTTTTGAACAGTGGTTTCTTCCAAATTAGAAATTCCTACGCCAATCAATCTAAAGCTTTCATGGCCGACTTCTTTTTGCAACATGGCTTTTGCAACATCAAATATAACATGGGCCAAATTGGTGTGATCGCTGAATGATGCGCTGCGTGTTCTGGATTTAAAATCTTTCGTCTTCAATTTCAGCGTAACGGTATATCCTGCAAGGTTTGATTTTTTTGCCCGATAAGACACCCTTTGACACAGCGCCCACAATTCAGCCTCAAGTAAATCAAGCTGTGAAATATCGTCAAAAAAAGTGTTTTCAGCGCTAACCGACAGCGTTTCATCAACAATCGAAACACTGCGATGATCTTCGCCCCGGCTTAAATGATAAAGCCTTGTTCCCATATTGCCGACCAGCTTTAGCAATTCATTTTTATCCATCTGCTGAAGCTGCGCAATTGTTGTAATACCGCGTTTAGCCAAAAGCGTTTGTGTGGCTTTGCCCACACCCCAAATGGCGCCAACAGACCTTGCCGCCAGAAATTCTAATGTTTCATGTTTGCCGATGACTGAAAACCCATGAGGTTTTTGCAAATCTGAAGCCATTTTGGCCAAAAACTTATTATGCGAAAGCCCCACCGAAACTCCAATGCCAATCTCGGTTTGAATTTTTCGTGCTAGTTTGGCCAAAGACATGGCAGGGCTAGCCCCGTGTAAACGCTCTGTGCCGGTCAAATCCAGAAAAGCTTCATCAATCGAAACGGGCTGCACCAAAGGTGTTAATTCATCCATCAAGTGGCGCACATCTTTGGCAACGGCAACATATTTGGCCATGTTGGGCCTTACCACCACAGCATCGGGGCACAGCTTTAACGCTTGAAACATAGGCATGGCAGAGCGCACACCACTGATGCGCGCTATATAACAGGCAGTGGAAACAACGCCGCGCTTCCCCCCACCAATGATCACAGGCTTGTCTTGCAAACTTGGGTCATCACGCTTTTCAACCGATGCATAAAATGCATCACAGTCTAAATGTGCGATGGCCAGATTATTCAATTCTGGGTGCTGCAAAACCCGTGGGCTTTTGCAAACTATGCACCGTGTTGCGTCTGGCGCTAAGCTTGTCATGCAATCACGACAAAAGCCATTCAATGTGGAGGCAACATCCATCGTTCATTCATTCACATGTCAAATTCTGCGCCCGGCAATTTTTGGCGCGCCTTCAAAAATATCAGCGGGTCAACGCCGTGTTCAGATGAAAAATCCACAATCAATTTCTCGTCTGAAAGAGCGTAATCAAGCAAAAAACTTTTGAAATGGGGTTCCACCAGTCGTTCGCCCAATTCATTCACCGCCAAACCGCTTGTGGCCATAAACTGATCACGGCGATCATCATCAGCCATCAAAAACGCGAAAAATAGAAGCGGCAAGTCATCATTCGTGGGATTATTGGCAAATTTTGGCTGAGGGCGCATGCTATTAACCATTTTGGGTTTTTTATAATCTTATTTATTAACGCTTAACACCTTAGTTACGTCAATGAACCATATTCCGGCAAGGCTTCAAATTGGGCTCTTGATCAGGATTTGAAATGGAACATTCGGGTTTTTTAACTGAAACAGGGCAACTGCCCGTGGGAGCAGCACCACCAATGCAAAAAACAATTCTGGTTGTTGAAGACAATGAACTGAACATGAAGCTTTTCAACGATTTGCTTGAAGCCCATGATTATCGTGTGGTGCAAACCAGAGATGGCCTTTCCGCATTAGAACTGGCCCGCAAACACATGCCAGATTTAATTTTGATGGATATTCAATTGCCCGAAGTTTCTGGCATTGAAGTGACGAAGTGGCTGAAAGAAGATGATGAATTAAAACGCATCCCCGTGATTGCCGTCACAGCCTTTGCAATGAAGGGTGATGAACAAAAAATCAGAGAGGGGGGCTGTGAAGCCTATATCTCAAAACCCATATCTGTGGTGAGCTTCCTTAAAACCATCGATGGATTTCTGAAGAAATAATCATGACTGCACGCGTTCTTGTTGTTGATGATATTCTGGCAAATGTAAGGCTTCTCGAAGCCAAGCTAACGGCTGAATATTTTGAAGTTGTCACAGCAATGAACGGGCTGGATGCTTTGGATGCGATTCAAAGAACCAAACCAGATATCGTGCTGTTAGATGTAATGATGCCAGGCATTGATGGCGTTGAAGTGTGCAAACGCATAAAGTCTAATCCCTCAACCCAACATATTCCGGTTGTTATGGTCACAGCACTCGATCAACCCGAAGATCGCCTGCGCGGACTGCAAGCGGGTGCGGATGATTTTCTGACAAAGCCTGTCAATGACATCTCGCTGTTCTGCCGCGTAAAATCACTTGTACGTTTGAAAATGCTCACTGATGAATTGCGCATTCGTGCCGAGTCAAACGGAACTGTGGGCCTGTTGCTGAAATCAGATCTGGGCTTGGTGCAAGGCCCGGGCAATGTGTTGTTGGTTGATCATCGTGACTCTTCCATTGAACGCATCACGGCGGCGCTTCAAGGTCATCATACCACGCAAGTGGCCTCAGATCCCATCAAGGCCATTGAGATTGCAACATCTGCCACCATTCCGTTTGAGCTGTTGATCGTTAATCTTGGAAGCGAAACCTATGATGGTTTGCGCCTTGTTTCACAATTTCGTTCGCTTGAAGCCACGCGCCAAACACCCATTTTGGTGATTGTAGATCCGACTGACCAACAACTGCTTCTGCGTGCCCTTGATATGGGCGTGAACGACTATTTGATGCGCCCGGTTGATCGCCAAGAACTTCTGGCTCGTGCCAACACTCAGGTGCGGCGCTGGCGTTATACTGAACAGTTGCGCATGAATGTGAAGGCATCGATTGAACTTGCGGTCACCGATTCACTCACCGGGCTCTATAACCGGCGCTATCTTGAAACCCATCTGGGTCATTTATTAGAGCACCACGTTAATCGCGGCAAAGCGCTTAGCGTATTGGCAATTGATGTGGACTTTTTCAAAGCGATCAACGATTCTCACGGCCATTTTTCAGGTGATAAGGTTTTGCAAGAACTGGCAGATCGTATTCGCAACACCACGCGCAGCATCGATTTATGTTGTCGCACGGGCGGCGAAGAATTCGTTTTGGTACTACCCGGCACTGATCTTATCGCAGCCACAGTGATTGCTGAACGCCTGCGCAAAGCTGTTGCAGGCAAAAGCTTTGCGGTTAAGCCTAGCACCGCCATTACAGTCACAATATCAATTGGCGTTGCAGCCATTGGTGGCGTGGACGACACGCCAACATTGTTGATTGATCGGGCAGACACAGCACTTTATGCAGCCAAGCGCGAAGGCCGCAACCGCGTCAACCTGGCCGCATAAAGAAGCGTCAATTCCTTATTGCATCAAGATAAAGCCAGATGCGGCGTTTTGGCCTTTAAAAAGACCTCAGTCATGCCTATACTACACTCATATCATATCTGAGGAGTTTGAGTGATGGGTTCGTTTTCAATTTGGCATTTGGCAATTCTTGCGGCACTTTTGCTGGTGGTGTTTGGCGGCAAGTTCAAAGTATCTGATATGATGGGCGACGTGGCCAAGGGCATTAAAAGCTTCAAAAAAGGCTTAGCGGACGATCCTGAAGATGCAAAAACTTTGGAAACAGCCCCAGAAGTTGCCGTTACTAAGGTGAAAGAAAAAACCAAGGCTTAATTGCACTTGGTTTAGATCATCCCATGTTTGATTTCGGTTTAAGCTATTCCCACATGCTGGTGATTGTGATCCTTGCGGTCATTGTCATCGGGCCAAAAGACTTGCCCGTTGTTCTGCGCCGTGTTGGCCAGTTTATGAACAAGGTGCGCGGCATGGGCCGCGAATTCCAGGGCCACGTGGACAGCGCCATGCGCGAAGCGGGCATGGACGATATTAAAAAAGATTTTCAAAATCTGAAATCTGGAATTGACGCTGATATGAAAGTGCCGCCAGATTTATCGAAGTCTCCATCGCCCATGGTTTCAACAGCGGCGTATAATGATTTCAATCGCTTTTTTGGCGCTGAAACACCCGGCGGTGAAACACGTGTTGCTGGCCGTGGGCTGGTTGAGCCTGCCGCATGAGCCAGGAAGATATCGACCAGTCTGAGGCCCCGCTGCTTGATCACTTGATGGAGCTGCGCCAACGCCTGATCTATTCGGTAGTCGGGTTTGTGGTTGCCTTTATCGTCAGCTTTTATTTTTCCGGTGCCATACTTCATTATTTGATCATGCCCTTCAAATGGGGCACAGGCAAAGATGTCAGTCTCATTTCAATCAAGTTGCTGGGTGTATTTCTAGTCAAACTCAAAATCGCCATGTTTGGCGGCCTGTTCGTGGCTTTCCCGTTGATCGCCACGCAGATTTATAAGTTTCTAGCTCCGGGTCTTTATAAGCACGAGCGCCAAGCCTTGGCGCCTTATCTAGTGGCCACGCCCTTCTTCTTCATCATGGGTGCAGCATTGGTTTATTTTATGCTGCTGCCTGTTGCCATCAAGTTTTTCTTTGCACTTGCTGCGGGTGCCAATGATGCGGGCGAAGGTGCCAGCATCACCTTAATGCCTGATATTGAAGCCTATCTGGATTTCGTCATGGCGCTCATGTTGGCCTTTGGCCTCACCTTCCAATTGCCGGTGGTTTTAACGCTGCTGGGTCACATTGGGATTGTAACCCACTCAATGCTCACCAAAGGCCGCCGCTTTGCTGTTGTAGGTGTTGCAGCCGTGGCAGCCGTCATCACGCCGCCAGACCCCATCTCCATGCTGGCCATGTGCATCCCGCTCTTTGGGCTCTATGAAGTGGCCGTGGCCGCCGTGTGGTTGTTAGAAAGACGACGAGCAAAAGCCTCTGCCGCCACAGATATTGCGCCCTAAAAACAAAGTGCCGCTGGCCGCAAATGTAGCAATTGTTATGCGCAAAACTGGCACATGGCGCATTTTCGAATTCATGCCATAACCGCTGGCGAAAGGTGGTGCCATGGCCTGTAAACTGTCTGTCAATGTCAATGCGATTGCCTATTTGCGCAACAGGCGCAGCGTGCCTTGGCCAGATTTGGTTCACCTTGGGCGCATTGCCTTGCAGGCAGGTGCGGCGGGTCTTACAGTTCACCCAAGGCCTGATGAGCGCCACATCAGATATGCCGATGTGCCCATGCTGCGCGCCTTGATCCGCAATGAATTTCCCAAAGCCGAATATAACATTGAAGGCTTTCCCGATGAAAAATTCCTGCAATTGTGTGAAGCCAACAAACCAGACCAAGTAACACTGGTGCCAGATCTGCCGGGGCAGGGCACGTCTGATCATGGCTGGGACATGGCAAAACAGACCGATTTTTTGTTGCCCATTGTGCAGCGTCTCAAAAAGCAAAACATGCGCGTGGCCTTGTTTGTCGATGCCAACCCCGCTTTGCCAGCCTTGGCAAAATCCGTTGGTGCAGACCGCATTGAAATTTTCACCGGCCCCTATGGCGGCGCAACAGATCCACAAAGGACGCAGGCGGAATTTGCAAAAGTTGTGGCCACGGGCAAAGCAGCGGCCAGTGCTGGATTAGACCTGAACGCTGGCCATGATCTCACTCGCCAAAACCTGCCCCCGTTGGTGGCGGCCTTGCCCAACCTGAGGGAAGTTTCCATCGGCCACGCCATTATAAGCGATGCAATGGAACTGGGTTTGGCTGAAACTGTGCGGCTGTTTCGCCAAGCCATTGGCGATCTATAGATTTTGCGGGGGTTGAAAATTGCCATTTGTGGGGCAGGGCCTGCGGGCCTGGCTGCGGCCATTGCTTTGCATCGCGCCAAACATGACATCCACATTTTTGATCAATTCGAAAAGCCCATGCCACTGGGCTCAGGCCTTATTTTGCAACCAACCGGTCTGGCCGTATTAGATTGGCTGGGCCTTGGGCCTCGCATGCGAAATTTGGGCGCACGGATAGATCGGCTTTTTGGCAAGGCAGAAAACCGCGTGGTGCTTGATGTGCAATATGCAGCATTGGGACATTTGCGTGGGCTTGCAGTGCATCGCGCAGGCCTGTTCAATGTGCTGTATGATTGCGTTGAGGCACAAGGGCAACGGGTCAATACATCTCATAAAATCATAGCTTTAGAAAACAAATATATCATAACAGATGAAGGGCGAAGGCTCGGCCCTTTTGATCTGATAATTGACGCGCTGGGCTCACGTTCGCCACTCATTCCTTGGGCTGCGGCACCCGATGTTCGCCGCAAAATGCCCTATGGCGCAATTTGGGCAAGCTTGCCTTGGCCCGGAGCACCTTTTGATGAAAACGCGTTGGAACAGCGATATGAACGCGCGGCGATTATGGCTGGCGTTTTGCCCATCGGACGCCAAACCGAATCTGGTCACCAGCAAACCGCATTTTTCTGGAGTTTGAAAACAGCTGAATATCCAACCTGGCAGTGCGAAGGCCTGAAAGTGTGGAAGAACCGCGTTCAAACCCTTTGGCCCGAAACGGCTGATATTTTGAACGCAATCACCGACCCAAATCAATTGACCATGGCAAGTTATCATCATCACACTTTGCCTTTGCCCTATGGCCAAAACCTTGTTTTCATCGGCGACAGTGCCCATTCCACCAGCCCGCAATTAGGCCAGGGGGCCAACATGGCGCTAATGGACGTTGCGGTTTTAACCCACGCGCTTGAAGCAAATTCAAACATTGAAACTGCGCTGGTGGCTTATGCCGCTGAGCGGCGAGGGCACATCAAACTCTATCAGGCTTTGTCTTTCGCTTTTACACCATTCTATCAATCAGACTCTTCTGTCTTGCCCATAATACGGGATTATCTTGTTCCGATTGCCGCGCGTTTGCCGCCAATTCAAAAATTATTGGCAAACATTGTTTCTGGTCATTTGGGCCTTCACTCAAAGACGCTTGCCTTAATTTCGCCCAGCCGCTAATCCCAGCGCCAGATTTCAACAAGGAACTTTAGACAATGCGCGTATTTTATGATCGTGATGCAGACGTTAATCTGATCAAGGGCAAAAAAGTGGTTATCGTGGGCTATGGCAGCCAAGGCCGCGCCCATGCTTTGAACTTGAAAGATTCAGGCGCCAAAGAATTGGTCATCGCATTGAAGGCAGGTTCGCCAACGATCAAAAAAGCCGAAGCAGATGGCTTGAAAGTTATGACAGTGGCTGATGCCGCCAAATGGGGCGACCTGTTGATGATGGCAACACCCGATGAATTGCAGGCCGATATTTACAAAGCCGACATTGCCCCCAACATTCGTGATGGTGCTGCCATCGCCTTTGCCCACGGCCTGAACGTTCACTTTGGTTTGATTGAGCCGAAGAAAACCTTAGACGTGATTATGATTGCACCAAAAGGCCCCGGCCACACCGTGCGTGGCGAATATCAAAAAGGCGGCGGCGTTCCTTGCCTTATCGCCGTTCATCAAGATGCGTCAGGCAATGCCCATGATTTGGCCTTGTCCTATGCTTGCGGCGTGGGTGGCGGGCGTTCGGGCGTAATCGAAACCAATTTCCGCGAAGAATGTGAAACCGATTTGTTCGGCGAACAAGTGGTTCTCTGCGGCGGCTTGGTAGAGTTGATCCGCGCTGGCTTTGAAACTTTGGTTGAAGCTGGCTATGCCCCAGAAATGGCCTATTTCGAATGCCTGCACGAAGTGAAGTTGATCGTTGATCTGATCTATGAAGGCGGCATTGCCAACATGAACTATTCAATTTCAAACACTGCTGAATGGGGCGAATATGTTTCTGGCCCACGCATCATCACGGATGAAACCAAAAAAGAAATGAAGCGCGTTTTGGCTGATATTCAATCAGGAAAATTCACCTCAGAATGGATGCAGGAATATCGCGCCGGTGCTGCCCGCTTCAAAGGCATCCGCCGCAACAACGACAAACACCAAATTGAAGCCGTGGGCGAAAAGCTGCGCGCCATGATGCCTTGGATTGGCAAAAACAAATTGGTCGACAAAGCCCGCAACTAATTACGTTGCTGAGCCTCAAAAATAAAGAAAGGCCGCAACCATTGCGGCCTTTTTTTGCGCCTGATTTTGGGCCGACATAATACCATCTTGGTGCAAA
>JANXRO010000072.1 GCA_025356765.1 Hyphomicrobiales bacterium
CAAGGCTCATCAGATTACTTAATGACTGGCAGATCGTTGAACTGATGGAATGGCGGTGGTGAAGGCAATGTCCATTCCAAAGTTGTGGCACCAACACCCCATGGGTTGGGTGGTGCTGGCACCTTCTTGGCATAGGCCATGATGACGCCGAACAAGAACACAACAACCGCAAGGCCTGATGCATATGAACCAAGGGAAGACACATAATTCCAACCAGCAAATTGTGCTGGATAGTCAATGTAACGGCGAGGCATGCCAGCAAGACCTAAGAAATGCTGTGGCATGAACACGAAGTTTACAGAAACGAATGTCAACCAGAAGTGAACTTTGGCAATGGTTTCATTATACATATAGCCAGTCATTTTAGGGAACCAGTAATACCAGCCCGCAAAGATGGCAAACACAGCACCCAGCGAAAGCACATAGTGGAAATGCGCCACCACGTAATATGTTGCATGCAAATCACGATCAACGCCAGCGTTGGCCAATACCACACCTGTTACACCGCCCACGGTGAACAAGAAAATAAAGCCAATCGCCCACAACATTGGTGGGCGGAATTCAATCGAGCCGCCCCACATTGTTGCAATCCAAGAGAAAATCTTGACCCCTGTCGGCACAGCAATAATCATGGTGGAAGCAACGAAATAAGCCTGCGTATCCGCGTCCATGCCCACGGTATACATATGATGCGCCCAGACCACGAAACCAACAACGCCGATTGCAACCATGGCATAGGCCATGCCAAGATAACCAAACACTGGCTTCTTGGAGAAGGTTGAAATCACGTGGCTGATGATGCCAAAGCCCGGCAAAATCAAAATATAAACTTCAGGGTGGCCAAAGAACCAGAACAAATGCTGGAACAATAATGGGTCGCCGCCCTTGGAAGGCACGAAGAATGATGTGCCGAAGTTGCGGTCTGTCAACAACATGGTGATTGCACCAGCAAGCACAGGAAGTGACAACAACAGCAAGAACACTGTCACAAGCACAGACCATACGAACAATGGCATCTTGTGCAATGTCATGCCCGGTGCGCGCATGTTGAAAATGGTGGTGATGAAGTTAATCGCACCCAGAATGGATGAAGCACCAGCGATATGAAGCGACAGAATGGCAAAATCCATCGCCGGGCCAGGTGAGCCTGCTGTGGATGACAATGGCGGATAAATCGTCCAGCCGCCACCAACGCCATGCATGCCCGGTGGGCCTTCAACAAACATTGATATGATCAACAAAGCAAAAGACGGAACCAGCAACCAGAACGAAATGTTGTTCATGCGCGGGAAGGCCATATCAGGTGCGCCGATCATCAAAGGCACAAACCAATTGCCAAAGCCACCAATCATCGCCGGCATAACCATAAAGAAGATCATAATCAGGCCGTGGGCCGTTACAAACGCATTATACATTTGCTTGCCATTGTCGATGGCCGCATCGCCCGAAACGCCATAAACCATTTGCGACAAGCCGCTGAAATACTGAATGCCCGGCTGGGCCAATTCCATGCGCATCAAAATCGAAAGAATGCCACCCACACAGCCTGCGAAAATTGCAAACCAAAGATACATCGTGCCGATGTCTTTATGGTTGGTTGAATAAAGATAGCGCCGCCAACCCGTTGGGTCGGCGTGCGAGTGATCATCAATTGCGTGTGCGTGTGACATATTCTTTTGCCTCAATAAAATCAGTTAGCTGCAACTTTTGCATCTGCAGGGCGAATGGTTTTCAAAAATTGATCAAGCACTTCTGGCTTTGGCGATTTCAACTGCATTTCGCCCCAAGCCTTATATTTATCTTCCGAAACAACCCACACTTCAATCGGCATATAGGCATGCTGCACGCCGCAAAGCTGGGCGCATTGACCGTTATACACGCCTTCCTTGGTGGCTTGGAACCAATCTTCATTCAAACGGCCGGGGATTGCATCCATCTGCACGCCGAATGATGGCATGTACCATGCGTGCATGATGCCTTCAGGATCAGCTGTTACAATCAGCTTCACAACTTTGTTGACAGGCACAACCATCGGAACATCCGTGGCCAACAAATAAGTGCGGCCTTCGGCCTTGGCTTTGTCTTCTGGCAGCAAATAAGAAGTGAATGAAACCTTGGCAGACTTATCATCGTTAACACCCAGATCAGGATATTCATAAGTCCAATTCCATGATGGGTTGCCGATGATCTTAACCGTCAAATCACCCTTCGGAATGTTGCGTTGAAAATAAAGCAGCTTCATCGAAGGAACAACAATGATGGCCAAAATGATAACTGGAACAATCGTCCACACAACTTCCAGAAGGGCGTTATGGGTGGTTTTTGAAGGCACCGGATTGGCCTTCGAATTGAACCGCACCATCACATAAACCAGAAGTGCGAACACAAACACCACAATGCCGATAATCAAAATCAACAGCCAATTGTGAAAGGTTTGGATAAAATCGCCCACGGGTGTTACGGCGTCTTGCATTCCCAATTGCCAATTTACCGGATGGCCTGCATCTGCCAAAGCCAAAGTGGGAACAAGAAATAACCCAGTCAACCCCGCTAAAATTCGTGTTTTGAATGATGTCATCGCCTTGTGTCCTTAATCGCTTGGCTTATTAAAAGCCCAAGGCGAGGTAAACAACATTCGGTTGATTGCCGCAACTGGCGAATGCGCGGCAAAACGTCATTGCGATGCTAAACGGAATTCTGCCGCATTTGCCGTGAAAGACATGAATTGTGCCCATAAATTTGCAGGTTGTTTTTGCTGATTCTTGGCGCTAAGTCGCAACTAACGTTCAACATTAAGGAAAAGCGAATCGTGAAATTTAAGTCGATTTGCCAATTGGCATGCGCAGCAACACTTTTGGCAGGCATTATAAGCCCAGCCTTTGCCCAAACCCAGACACAAGCGCCACCGCCTCCACCAAATTTAGGCCCGCGCAAAAACGCAGCGGGTCAACCCGTTGATCCCAACGCACCAAAAGTTGAAACCGTGGCCACCCACGGTGGCTGGCTTGTGCAATGCAGTGAAGTTCCCGCCCAAGGTGATCAACCCGCTGGAAAATCTTGCGGCATGACGCAAACCGGAAAAAATGAAAAAAGCGAAGGCATTGGCCTGTCGCTCATTATCAACCGCACCAAGGCCAACGGCAAAACCCAAACCATCATGCGCGCGTTGGTGCCTGTCGGAGTTTATTTGCCAACCGGCGTTGCTATGGAAATTGATGGCACTGCTTTGGAAGGCCGGATGAGCTTTACGCGCTGTAACCCGCGCGCCTGCGAAGGCTTTGGTGAGGCATCAGATGCCACGATGAAAAAATTTCTGAAAGGCAAGCAAGCCACGTTTTATATCTATGATCGTCCCGGCAATGGTTTTCCGATCAAGTTCCCGCTTACGGGCTTTGCCGAGGGCATAGCTGATCTCGATAAGCAATAAAAATTGCTTTAATCACCGTTTTGATGGGCGGGCGTGAACAAGTTCACGCTCGCTTTTTTAATGAATTGATAAGTGCAGTCGCTGCTTTATCTCACTGACATCAGATTCACTGGCTGAATAGCGCTCTACTAAAAGCCCAAAAGGCCCACGCGTCAGTTTGATGCGGCGCGCCCCGTTGGGCGCTCTGCCGATTGAAATCTTGGCACCTTTTTCAACCAGCCCACAAATCTTTTCAATTTCTGAATTTGTCATTTTACGCTCTCAACAAAATTTAACGTATTTTGTCAGGTTTCGACACAATTATGTCAGTTCGAAGACCTCGTTTTCGAGGGTTTATTTAGAAATCATTTAAGAATCATAAATCTGCCGTGTGCATTTGTCTCGTCAAACACCCTAGAACCAAGCCGTTAAAACACCTATGTATGGGTTATGACCCAGCACACAGATACAGATTTAGCCCCCTTTGGTTCCAATGCCCTCAAGCTCCTCTCCCAAACCCTGAAAAACGCGGATGACGGGGAACTGTTCATTGAACACACCCAATCTGAAAGCTTGGTGTTTGATGATGGCCGCCTGCGCACCGCCACTTTTGATGAGGGTGAAGGCTTTGGCCTTCGCGCTGTAACAGGCGAAACGGCTGCTTATGCGCATTCGTCGATGATCAACGAACAGGCTTTAAAACGCGCAGCTGAAACCTGTTCTTCAATTTTGTCTGGCGGCAAGCCCGCCCACGTTGATGTGTCGCCCGCAGCTTCCACAAAAAAACTATACCCCAGCGCCAACCCGGTTGAAGCCATGGGTTTTGCCAAAAAGATCAATCTGCTGGAAGAAGTGGATGCCTTCACCCGCTCGCTTGATCCGCGCGTGTCACAAGTTACAGTGTCCCTCGGCTCGTCCTGGCAAAAAGTCACCATCGCCAGGGCAGATGGAAGCTTATACCATGATGTGCGCCCGCTGACGCGTTTTGGGGTTTCTGTCACCACGGCTGATAATCGCACATCTGGCCAAGGCAATCATGGTTTTGGCGGGCGCGCTGAGCCTTTGTTCTATTTGTCTGAAGCCAACTGGAAAGATGCTTCAAAAGAAGCCGTGCGCCAAGCCTTGGTGGGCCTTGATGCTGAAGCAGCTCCCGCTGGCGAAATGGATGTGTTGTTGGGGCCAGGTTGGCCCGGCATATTACTGCATGAAGCCATTGGCCATGGCTTGGAAGGTGATTTCAACCGCAAAGGCACGTCGGCTTTTGCGGGCCTGATGGGCACTCGTATTGCCTCTGAAGATGTGACCGTGGTTGACGATGGCACGATTGAAAACCGCCGTGGCTCAATCTCCATCGATGATGAAGGCACGTCGCCCAATTGCACAACATTGATTGAAAAAGGCATTTTAGTTGGCTTCATGCAAGACAGGCTCAATGCACGTTTGATGGGGGTAAAACCCACCGGCAACGGGCGGCGCCAATCTTATGCACACATTCCATTGCCACGCATGACCAATACCTACATGCTGAACGGCAACAAGCACCCTGATGAAATTCGCACCTCCATGAAAAAGGGGCTTTATGCCAAAAGCTTTGGCGGCGGCCAGGTTGACATCACCTCAGGCAAATTTGTGTTCACCTGCACCGAAGCCTATTTGATTGAAGACGGCAAAATTGGTGCACCGGTTAAAGGTGCAATTCTCATTGGTGCTGGCGCTGTAGCGTTAAAACAAATCGCCATGGTGGGCAATGATATGGCGCTTGATCCGGGCATCGGCACCTGTGGAAAAGCAGGTCAAGGTGTGCCCGTTGGTGTTGGTCAACCCACATTGCGCATTAACAACCTGACAGTGGGCGGAACCGCCGCATAATGCCACTGCCTGAATTGGTCATCTTTGATATGGATGATGTGCTCTGCCATTATGATCTGGGCCGCAGGTTGCGCGCCTTGGCATCTTTGGCCGATGTGACAGCGCGCGACGTTCGCGCCGCTGTGTGGGATTCAGGCTTTGAAGATTTGGCAGACACGGGTGGCTATGCTGAAATTGAAAACTATCTGCACGAGTTTGGCACAAGACTGGGTCGCACCATCAGCCTGAACCAGTGGATAGAGGCGCGCCGCTTGGCCATGTCTCCCAGCGTTGACGTTCTTTCAGTTGCTAAAAAGCTGGGTGAACAAGCAAGCTTGGCAATTTACACCAACAATGGCCCTGTGGTGAAAAACCACTTGGAACAGCTTTTCCCCGAGGCTGCCGAAATTTTTAAATTGCGCTTTTGCTCATTCGAATTCGGCACCAAAAAACCTGATCCCATCAGCTTTACAAGGTTGTTGGAAAAGCTTGATCAAAAGCCTGATCTGTGTTGGTTCATCGATGATAAAAAATCCAATGTGCAAGGGGCCAAGCTTGCAGGCCTTCAGGCCCATCATTTCACCAATTGCGATGCGTTGATCAACGAAGCCAAAAACTTAGGATTTGAACTATGAGCAGCGCCGCCCAACCCACAGCAACATTCCTCCAAGGTTCCATCTTTAAACATGTGGTGGTGATGACGCTGACAGGCGCACTTGGTTTGATGACGCTGTTCATCGTCGATCTGGCCGATCTCTATTTTCTATCGAGCCTGAATGATACGCATATCACCGCTGCGATCGGTTTTGGCGGCACGCTGGATTTTGCCAATTTGTCATTGGCCATCGGCGCAGGCATTGCCGCTGTGGCCCTCGTATCGCGCAACATGGGTGCCAGACAGCCTGAACGCGCCAAACAATTTGCTTCTAGTTCGCTTTACATGTCGCTTGCAATTTCCGCGATCTATACGGCTCTGGTCTGTATTTTCATCTCACCAATTTTATCATTGCTGGGTGCCACAGGTGAAACGGCACACCTCGCCAAGATTTTCATCTGGACGCTTTCGCCGGGGTTCATTTGCCTCGCAGGCGCGCTGTCTTGTTCGTTCAGTTTGCGCGGCCTTGGTGATGCCAAGCGGGCCATGTACATCACACTCTCGTCGGCCATTGCCACACTGATCCTTGATCCCATTTTCATTTATAAGTTCGGCTGGGGCATCCAAGGCGCTGCCGCTGCCAATGCCATTTCCTATGCGCTCTGTTTTGGCGTGGGCCTTTATAGTTTGGCCAAGGTGCACAACTTTCTAAGCCCCTTCAATTGGCAGGGATTCAAGCGCGATTGGCCTGCCGTGTGGGGCATTGCCCTGCCCTCCATTGTATCGCAATTGGCAACGCCTTTTGCCGCAGGTTACATGAACCATGTTTTCGCACCCTATGGTGATGAGATCGTCACTGCCAGCACTGTGGTGAACCGCGTGGTGCCCGTGGCTTTCGGCGTGATCTTTTCACTGTCTGGTGCGGTTGGCCCGATCATTGGCCAAAATTTTGGAGCGAAAGATTTTCCGCGTGTAAAACGCGCACTGCGCGACGGCCTAACCTTCGCGGTGCTCTATTCGGTTGCAACATCGCTGATCTTGTATTTTTTGCGCCATGAACTCATCGCAGCTTTTCACATTTCAGGCCGCGCGGCGGAGTTGGTGGATTTCTTTTCAACCTATATCGCCGTGTCTTGGGCCTTGCTCGGCGGATTATTCGTCGCTGCTGCTGCATTCAACAACCTGGGCAAGCCCATCTATTCGACATGGACAAATTGGGTTCGCGCCACATTAGGCACTATTCCCTTCGCCATGATCGGCGGAGCTTATGCAGGTGCTGAGGGCATTATGGTGGGTACCGCCATTGGCGGCGCAATTTGT
>JANXRO010000077.1 GCA_025356765.1 Hyphomicrobiales bacterium
TTAATCGTGGGTCTCACTGCCGCAAAAGCCATCTCCGTTGCACGCAAAATTCCATTTTTTGCTATTAATCATTTAGAGGGCCATGCGCTTACGCCTAGGCTTTTGAACACGTGCGAATTTCCATATTTGTTGTTGCTGATATCGGGAGGACACACGCAATTCCAATTGGTGGAAGGTGTGGGCAAATACACGCGCCTTGGCACAACCATTGATGATGCCTTGGGCGAAGCTTTCGACAAAGTGGCCAAGCTTTTGGGCCTGAATTATCCCGGCGGCCCAAATGTTGAAGCTTGGGCCAAAGCCGGACATTCAGAACGGTTTGATTTTCCGCGGCCTCTGAAAGGCAGAGACGATTGTAACTTTTCGTTTTCTGGCCTTAAAACTGCCGTGCGCGAAACCGTGCACAAATTGGGCACACTGACAGAGCAAGATAAAGCTGATGTTTGTGCATCGTTTCAGTTGGCGGTGGCTGAAACATTAACCGATCGACTGGCGCGGGCTTTTGCAATGTTTCGTTTGCGTGCTCACTCGGCAAAGCCAACTTTGGTTGTGGCCGGCGGCGTTGCTGCCAACGCAAGATTGCGCGACGTTTTTGAGCTTCAATGTGCACGCCACGGCTTTGCATTGAACGTGCCGCCATTTCATCTGTGTACTGACAATGCGGCAATGATTGCATGGGCGGGAGCTGAGCGAATGGCTTTGGAACTTGCCGATCAGCTTGATTTTGCGGCAAGGCCCCGTTGGCCGCTTGATCAGGTTTCGGCACCACTTTATGGCCACGGGCGATTAGGGGCCAAAGCCTGATGAAAATCACGATCATAGGCCAAGGCGCTTGGGGCAGGGCGCTGGGGTTTGTGGCCAAAACTGCTGGCCATGATGTGGAATTCTGGTCAAGGCAAAATCAAAATCAAAGCGCATTGTCTCAGTCAGATGCGGCCATATTGGCCGTACCTGCTCAGGCCATGCGTGAAGTTTTGCGCCAACTGAAATTAAGCTCTCCACTCATTTCAGCCGCTAAAGGCTTGGAACAATCCACCGGAAAAACGATGGCAGAACTGGCTAAAGAGCTTGTGCCAAATTCTGAATTCTATGCTCTTTCAGGCCCAAGCTTTTCTGCTGATGTTATGGCAAGTCTGCCCACGGCTGTGGCCCTTGCTGGCGATGACTTGGCCAAGGCCAGCCACTGGGCAAAGGCTTTAAGCTTGCCCACATTTCGTATCTATCCTTCTGATGACATCAAAGGTGTTGAAATTGGTGGCGCTATGAAAAATGTTCTGGCCATTGCGTGTGGAATTTCTGATGGGCAACGCTTGGGCGAAAGTGCCAGAGCCAGTTTGGTTACACGCGGCTTTGCTGAACTTGTGCGCTATGGAAAAAGGCTTGGCGCAAAACCTGAAACCTTGATGGGTCTTTCAGGCTTTGGTGATTTGCAATTAACCTGCAGTAGTTTGAAATCACGCAATTATAATTTCGGCTATAATGTGGGTAAAGGGTTTTCTGTCGCTGAAGCCTTGGCGGCATCTGCGGGGGTTGTCGAAGGTGCACCCACTGCTATCATCGCGCAAAAATTAGCCAAACACCACAATGTTGAAATGCCAATTGTTAGCGCCGTGGCCGCCATTGTTGACGGCAGCTCAAATCCGAGTGATGAAATTCTAAAACTATTAAGCCGCCCAGTTCGCGTTGAAAATCAATAGGAAACTTAAAATGCTTTATGCTCTTTTATGCACTGACAAACCCAACAGCACAGATCTTCGCGCCACGATGCGGCCAGATCATTTAGCCTATCTTGCAAGCTTAGGCGATGCTTTGAAATTTGCTGGGCCGTTTTTGGATGATGCACAAAGCCCCATCGGAAGCTTAGTAATGATTGAAGCCGATGATCGCAAGGCTGCCGAACACCTTGCCAAGAACGACCCCTATAATATTGCGGGCCTGTTTCAATCAGTTGAAATTAAAGCATGGCGCTGGGCTTTGAAAAACCCGGACGTAAAATGATGGCGAAGTGGCTTTTCAAATCAGAGCCTGATGTGTTCTCGTTCCCCATGCTTCAAGCCAAGGGCAAAGCCGGCGAAGAATGGACGGGAATTCGCAATTATCAGGCCCGCAATAATATGCGAAAGATGCAATTAGGTGAGCAGGGCTTTTTCTATTATTCCAACATTGGCAAGGCCGTGGTTGGCGTTGTTGAAGTGTTCAAACTTATCCACCCTGATTCAACGGCTGACGTTCCGGCATGGGAATGTGTTGATCTGCGCGCCGTTGCAGAGTTGCCGAAGGCGGTGACGTTGGATGAAATTAAACTTGAAGCCGTATTGAAAAATATGGTGCTGGTGGTAAATTCACGCCTGTCTGTCCAGCCTGTGACGGATAAAGAATGGAGCCATATTTGTAGAATGGCAGGCTATCTTCCTTAGTATGGATCACTCGAGTTTTATTCGTCAGCACACGGAGCTTTTATCACCTCCACTTGTGCCAGAAGTGAAGCTTCATCTTGCCCATGAAGCTATTCCGATTTGGCAGAAAACTGAAGATGAGTTGGGTGAACTTGGGTTGCCGCCGCCGTTTTGGGCTTTTGCTTGGGCAGGAGGACAAGCTTTGGCGCGTTATATTTTAGACAATCAAGAATTTGTAAAAGGCAAAACTGTGCTTGATATGGCATCGGGCTCTGGCTTGGTGGGAATCGCGGCCATGCTGGCGGGTGCAAAATCTGTGCTTGCTGCAGACATTGACGAATTTTCAATCGCCGCAATTGAACTTAATGCAAAAGCCAACACCTGCACACTTGCTACAACCGCAGACGATTTGTTGAAAAATGATGCAGCAGAATTTGATGTGATTTTAGTTGGTGATATGTTTTATGAAAAAACCACAGCCGAACGTTGTCTGGCATTTTTGAAAACATCCAAAGCCCAAATCTTGATTGGCGACCCCAGCCGCAGCTATTTGCCCAAAGAGCAGCTGCAAAAAATTGCGACTTACAATGTTCCAGTATCGCGAGATTTGGAAGACGCTGAAATTAAGCAGACTTCAGTTTGGAAGTTGGCATAGAATTATTGAAATAAAGCGCTGCCATCAAAATCAACATCGCAACCCAAAGCCAAATGTCGTTTGATCCGCCAAAAAACAGCATGGCAAAAATAACCGCCGCAGGTGTCGAAACATAAACGGCTTGCACTGTGTAGACCGCACCTTTTTCGCGGATCAAAGTGAAATAGGCCACACGTTCCAAAACCCACATGGCAATGGCGGCAACCAAACTGGCAATCACAATCCACGTTGGCGCAACGTTAAAAACGGGGGGTGCAAACCAAAGCATGAAGGGCACGATGATCAGCCCAGACCAAATCGACTCTGCCATTCCGATTACATAGATATCAGCACCTTCAGGCAGATAATTATGCGTATACCAATTATAGCCAGCATAGAGAAATGGGACCAAAAACGAAATCAACAGCCAGCCGGATATTTGCCCGCCCATTGGGCCTTCGCGCGTTAAAATGAGTATGGCGCTGGAACACAGCCCCAAAACAATGGCGATCAGATGCCTGGAATCTGGCTTCTTTTGTGCAAGGGCCAAAGTCAAAACATAATTCACCAGGGGCGACGTTGATATTACAATTGCCAAATCTGTTGGTGGCACATGGCCTGCCAGAAAGATGTTCAAACCGAAAGGCAGGTTGATCAACAACCCACAAAAAAAACCATAGATATGAATACGTTTTGCAGAAAGTTCAGGTTTGCCTTGCGCCCAAGCCAAAAGCCCCATGAGCAAACCAACACCCAAACCGGTGACAATCAAAACATGGGAAACCGGAACAGCCTGAATGCTCCACAGTTTATAAAGTGAAGGTGACAAGCCCCAGAACAGCCCCAGAGAGATGAAATAAAAAAAATGTCGCAGGTTGCCCATAGTGTTCCGATGATTTGCCCTTCGACAGAGTGTTCCACACAGGCTATAAAAATGCAAAACGAAAAGCTTAGGGGAGAAATATTTTGACCAGTAAAGTCTATGCCGTGCCTGCTGCTTGGAAAAAAACGGCTTTTGTAAATGAGGCATCTTACAAAAAAACCTATGCTGAATCAGTGAATGAACCCGCGAAGTTTTGGGCCAAGGAAGCCAAGCGCATTGATTGGTTCAAATTTCCCAAAAAGATCAAGAATACCAGCTTCGCTTATCCTGATGTGTCCATCAAATGGTATGAAGATGGCGTCCTTAACACCTCTTATAACTGCATTGATCGGCATTTAAAAAAGCGCGCCAACCAAACCGCCATCATCTGGGAAGGTGACAACCCATATGACGATAAAAAAATAACCTATCAACAGCTGCATGATGAAGTGTGTCGCTTTGCCAATGTTTTAAAAAAACATGGCGTTAAAAAAGGTGATCGCGTCACAATCTATTTGCCCATGATTTTAGAGGCCGCTTACGCGATGTTGGCCTGTGCCCGAATTGGCGCCGTCCATTCGGTTGTCTTTGGTGGGTTCTCACCTGAAAGTTTGGCGGGCCGCATCGACGATTGCCAATCAACATTTGTAATCACCGCAGATGAAGGCATTCGCGGCGGCAAAAAAATTCCATTGAAAGCCAACACAGATGCAGCCTTAGCCAAAACCAAGGCGGGTGCCAAAGTTCTTGTCATTCGCCGCACGGGCGCTCCGGTAAACTTTGATCCGAAACGCGATATTTGGTTTCACGAAGCAGCAGCAAAAGTTTCTGCTATTTGCAAGCCCGAAAAAATGAAAGCGGAAGACCCGCTGTTTATTCTTTACACATCAGGCTCCACCGGAAAGCCCAAAGGCGTTCTTCACACAACGGGCGGTTATGCGGTGTATACGGCCAGCACGTTTCACTATGTGTTTGATTATCGTGATGGTGATATTTTTTGGTGCACGGCAGATGTGGGTTGGGTGACTGGCCACAGCTACATTGTCTATGGCCCCTTGGCCAATGGTGCCACCACATTGATGTTTGAAGGCGTGCCCAATTTCCCGGATTATTCGCGCTTCTGGGAAGTTATTGATAAACACCAGGTGAGCATTTTTTATACTGCGCCAACCGCACTTCGTGCCCTGATGCAACAGGGCGATGCACCTGTTAAGAAAACCTCGCGCAAGTCTTTAAGGCTTTTGGGTTCGGTGGGTGAGCCCATAAACCCCGAGGCGTGGGAATGGTACCATCGCGTGGTGGGCGGTGGGCGTTGCCCGATTGTGGACACGTGGTGGCAAACTGAAACGGGCGCGTGTTTGATGACGCCGCTTCCCGGCGCACATAAGCTGAAACCAGGCTCAGCCGCAAAACCGCTGTTTGGAATTCAGCCAGCACTCGTCGATGATAAGGGTCAGTTTTTGGAAGGGGCCACATCTGGAAATCTTGTCATTTTGGATTCGTGGCCGGGCCAGATGCGAACAGTTTATGGCGATCACAAACGTTTTGTTGAAACTTATTTTTCAACATACAAAGGTATGTATTTCACTGGAGACGGCTGCAAGCGCGATGAAGATGGCTATTATTGGATCACCGGTCGCGTGGATGATGTGATCAACGTTTCCGGCCACAGGTTGGGCACAGCTGAAGTGGAATCAGCCCTTGTCGGTCATCACATGGTTTCTGAAGCCGCCGTTGTGGGATATCCGCATGATGTGAAAGGCCAAGGCATCTATTGCTATGTTACCTTGATGAAAGGTGTTGAGGGCGATGATGCCTTGCGTAAAACCTTGGTTGAACATGTGCGCAAAGATATTGGCCCCTTTGCTTCGCCCGATAAAATCCAGTTTGCGCCAGGTCTGCCGAAAACGCGTTCAGGCAAGATCATGCGCCGCATTTTGCGAAAAGTGGCAGAAGATGATTTTGGCGCGTTAGGAGACACGTCAACTCTGGCTGATCCAACTGTTGTGGATGATTTAATCGCCAATCGACAAAATCGAAAAGCATGAAGCAAAAACCCCTTGTAAAATCTGTTTTAGATTCCTAACTAGTTTGTAATGAACAATTAGGATGTGACATTGCTCAACCTAGGTATTTCGCCTGACGCGCTCATCGCTTTTTTTAAGGTGGTGATGATTGATCTTGTTTTGGCGGGCGATAATGCAATCGTGATCGGCATGGCGGCTGCTGGTTTGCCCAAGCCATTGCGCGCCAAAGCTATTTTGGTTGGCATTGCGGCAGCAACTATTCTTCGTATTCTTTTTGCAATTGTAGCGATTCAACTTCTCAAACTCATTGGCTTGGTTTTGGTCGGCGGCTTTCTGTTGTTATGGGTCTGTTGGAAAATGTGGCGCGAGCTGCGCCAAGGCCACCAGAGTGATAATGTCCCAGCTGAAGGCGATGTGAGCACTACAGCACCACACAAAACATTTGCTCAGGCGGCTATGCAAATTGTGGTTGCTGATATTTCAATGTCGCTCGACAACGTGCTGGCTGTGGCTGGTGCGGCGCGCGAACATCCGATGGTGTTAATTTTTGGGTTAATTTTGTCGATTGCGTTGATGGGCCTTGCAGCATCATTTATTGCCAGAATTCTCAACAACCATCGCTGGGTGGCCTATGTGGGCCTTGCGATTATCGTTTATGTATCCTTTGACATGATTTTCCGCGGCAGCATGGAAGTGTGGCCCCATGTTTCCAACATGATCAATTGAGCAGTTTTCGAACCGCGTCTTGCCAGCCTGCATATTTTTGATCACGCAACGCTGGCTTCATTTTTGATTTGAATTGCTTTTCGCGTTTCCATTGTTTTGCAAATTTTTCAGGCGGTGGCAAAAGCTCTGCTTGCAGGCCTGCAAGATAAGCCGCACCCAAAGCAGTTGTTTCCAAGATCTTTGGCCGATCAACGGGCGCGTCCAGAATATCGGCCAAAAATTGCATGGTATAATCTGATGCAGACATGCCGCCATCAACCCGCAACACCGTGCTTCTCGCTGTTCCCCAATCTTTTTTCATGGCTTCCAAAAGGTCGCGTGTTTGATAGCACACGGCTTCAAGGGCGGCTTTAGCCAATTCCTTATTGGTTGTGCCGCGCGTTAAACCAAATAATGCGCCGCGCGCATCGGCGTTCCAATAGGGGGCACCCAAACCCACAAATGCGGGAACGAGATAAACCTGCTGCATGTCATCTGCAGCCTTTGCTAAGGCACTTGTTTCTTGCGCAGATTTCACCACCTTTATTCCATCACGCAACCACTGCACGGCGGCACCTGCAATAAATATTGCGCCCTCAAGCGCATAGGTTCGCTTGCCGTTGAGTTGATAGCCAATCGTGGTCAGCAATCGATTGTGTGATGGAACAGCGTTCTCGCCCGTATTCAACATGGCAAAACACCCAGTGCCATAAGTTGATTTTAGCATGCCGGGTTTAAAGCAAGCTTGGCCGATCAGGGCCGCGTGTTGATCCCCAGCCACGCCACCAATAGCAATCGCCGCACTAAAAATTGACTTATCAACCACGCCAAAATCATCAGCACAGTTTTTAATTTCAGGCAAAATTGCGCGCGGCACATTAAGGTGGCCCAGCAAAGCATCATCCCATTGGCCGTTATGAATATTGCAAAGCAATGTGCGAGATGCGTTGGTCGCATCGGTTGCGTGCACTTTGCCACCTGTCAGCCGATAGATCAAAAAGCTGTCAATCGTGCCAAAACAAATATCGCCTGCCTCCGCTTTTTTGCGAGCACCTTTAACGTGGTCCAGAATCCAAGCAATTTTCGTTCCCGAAAAATAGGGGTCAAGCACCAAGCCTGTGCGTTGGGTGAAAAGGGGTTCCAGCCCATCAGCCTTTAATTTTGCACAAACATCCGCAGTGCGCCGATCCTGCCATACAATTGCTTTGTGAATGGGCTTGCCGGATTTCCGATCCCACAACACGGTGGTTTCACGTTGGTTGGTAATGCCGATTGATCGAATTTCGCTGGGTTTTATATGGGCTTTTTTGATAGCCGCTTTGGCTGTGGACAAAACACTTGCCCAAATTTCTTCTGCATCATGCTCAACCCAACCGGAGTTCGGATAATATTGTTTAAACTCCTTCTGGCTCACCGCCTTCACATTTAATTTCGCATCAAACACAATGGCTCGTGTCGATGTTGTACCTTGATCAATGGCCAAAATATAATCAGGCATTTTTCTTTTTCGCTTTTTTTGGTGTTGCGGGCTCAACTTCACCAAGATATATTTTAAGCGCCTCAACTTCATCGCGCTTCATATGCAAACCCAGTTTTGAACGCCGCCACAAAATATCATCCGAGGTTCGCGCAAATTCTTCGCGTTTTAAATAATCAACTTCCGCAGCAGACAACGGCCCAAAGCTCTGCCCAAGGTCAGATGCGAAACGCGCATCCTTTAAAAACATTTCCATCCGGGTGCCATAGGCCCTGAACATGCGTTCAATATTTTGCGGTTTTAAGAATGAATATTTCCGTTGCTGCGTTTGTAAATAAGTGCCCACATCATAATAATTCATGCCACCCGGAAATTTGGCACTGGCCGTCCACGTGGCTTTTGCCTTTGGAAAAAATGGAACAAGTTTCGCCAACGCGGCCTCTGCCAACTTGCGTGATGTTGTAATTTTGCCGCCGAAAATTGAAAGCATGGGTGCTTGGCCGCTTTCACCTTCAAGCTTTAAAACATAATCGCGCGTGGCTGATTTTGCATCCGACGCGCCGTCATCATAAAGCGGCCTAACGCCAGAATAGCTCCAACGGATCATTTCGCGCGTCAATGGACGTTTGAAATATGCGCCAACCGCTTTCAGCAGATAGTCGGTTTCATCGTCAGTAATTTGCATCGGGCCGGGCTCTCCCTGATAATCCAGATCAGTTGTTCCGATTAAGGTGAACTGGCCTTCATAGGGAATTGCAAATTCAATACGCCCATCGCTGTTTTGAAAAATATAACATTTGTCGTGGTCATAAAGCCTATCCACCACAATATGGCTGCCTTTCACCATACGCACTTTGGCGGCTTCATTTTGCTTCACCACATTGGCCAGCACTTCGCCAACCCATGGCCCCGCCGCATTCACCAGTGCTTTGGCACTAATCACTTCCGATTTTCCATCGCCCGAAACTGTAATGGCCCAACGATCATTCATGCGTTCTGCGTGGGTGCATTTCGTCCGTGTACGGATAACAGCACCCTTTGCCACTGCGTCAACCGCAGAAAGCGCCACCAGCCGCGCGTCGTTCACCCAACAATCTGAATATTCCCAACCGAAATGAAACTCTTCGCGCAAGGGAAGCCCCGTTTCATCTTTGGTGAAATCAACGCTGCGTGTGCCCGGCAAAATTTTGCGGCCACCCAAATTGTCATAGAGAAGAAGGCCAAGGCGAATAAGCCAACGAGGCCGCAACCCTGCGTGATGCGGCAAAATAAATCGCAATGGCCAAATGATATGCGGCGCGGCATTCAGAAGAACTTCGCGTTCCATCAGCGCCTCCCGCACCAAACGAAATTCATAATATTCCAAATAGCGCAAGCCACCATGAATAAGCTTGGTAGAGGCAGATGATGTGCCCGAGGCCAAATCATTCTGTTCAACCAGATAAACTGAAAGGCCGCGCCCGGCGGCATCACGCGCAATGGCACAACCGTTAATTCCGCCACCAATGATAAGAAGATCATAAATCAAAATCAAAATCCTGTTTGCAACACTGTGCAACGCTGGCAAAATAATTTCCAGTGAAAATCAAACTATTATTTGAATGGCCTTGTTTTGCTTGGTTTGCCCGCGCTAAGCATATCCCATGATAAATCCGGTGATTGCAAATGTGTTTCGTGGTGCCATTGTGGAAAGCAGTCATCGCGGGGCCTTTGCTGTGGTCAATTTGCAAAAGCAGATTGTTGCGCAATCTGGAGATATTCAAACTCCTATTTTCCCACGCTCCGCCATTAAAGCATTCCAATGCCTGCCGTTGATTGAAAGTGGCGGGGCCGCCCGTTTTAAATTGAACGATGAGGAAATTGCTCTGTGTTGCTCCTCTCACAATGGCGAGGCGGAACATGTTCGCGTGGCCCATTCGATTTTGCAAAAAGCCGGTTGCGATGAAATGTCTTATGAATGTGGCGCGCATATGCCTTCATCGAAGGAAGCAACCTTTGAACTGGTGCGCGAAGGCAAACAGCCCCGCCAAATTCATAACAATTGTTCAGGCAAACATGCAGGCATGTTGGCTCTGGCCACTCATCTGGGAATAGCGTCGAAAGACTATGTCAAGGTTGAACACGGTGTTCAGCGCAAGGTGGCCGAAATATTGCAGCGTTATTGCGAGGTTAATATCGCCGATGCTCCAATGGGCATTGACGGGTGCTCGGTTCCCAATTGGGCCATGCCCCTTCACAATACGGCATTGGGCTTTGCCAAACTTTGCGACACTCAAAACCAAGCTGCGGCGTGGATCATTCGTGCGGCTCGTTCCCACCCGTTTATGATTGCCGGCACGAACAGGTTTGACACAAAGGTGATGCAAGCCGTTCCTCGCCTTTTCATTAAAGTTGGAGCTGAGGGCGTGTTCTGCGGTTGCATCCCTCATGCCGGCCTGGGCTTTGCCCTCAAGTGCGATGATGGTGCAACGCGTGGCGCAGAAGTTGCAGTGGCAAAAGCTTTGGCGGAACTTGATGTTTGGACGTCAGAAGAAAAGCAAATTCTGTTGAATTTTGCTTCAGAACAGTTGACCAATTGGCGCAAAATAGCTGTCGGCCAAATATCGGCTCAATCATAGCCATTGCCAACCCACAACAAAGGTGGGCAACAAAGTGGTGTTTACTCGGTTAAGCTGCGGCCCGTGGGCATCAGGCCCGATAGACATGAAAAAAATTAGCCTTATACGGGACGGTCGTCATCACCACCACATCGTTGTCCATGACCAATGCGTTCCATGAGGCCGCATCTCAAAAAAATGTCCTGCCAATTTCGCCGTATTTGCAAAACTCTTCCGGCGCTTCACTCAGCTTGCAGTTTAATATTTGCGATTGGCAAATGTTTCAAAAGTGCATCAAATCCAGAGCGCCCAAATTTTGGTTCAATGAAGCAATCGTCTTTTTTAAAGCGAATGCCTGCAATATTTTGCTTTTTCAAATAATCACACGTTAACAAATAAAGAAATATCTCTTTCCCGTGGGGCGAAACCAGCGTGTAAACATAAGTGCCCTTGCCTTCATCAAATTGCATCACATAATTTCCATCACGCAATGCAATAAATTCAGCAGTGGCAGAGTCTTTGCCATTCGAAACTTTATAGTGATGAGACACGGGCTCAAACACCATGCTATCCGGGCTTTTTTTCCACGATAATTTATCCAACTCATAACTGGCATAGCGTTGTTTTTTGTTGCCGAGAAGCAAAACACCATCAGCGTCTTTGAACAATGGCGTTGTTGATTGAAGAACACACCCATCCAACGTAGCGGCCACTAAAATCAGAAGAAATATGCGATAAAATTTGGCCATGGATTTTCCTTTCAAACAGAATAAGACATATTGAACACGTCGAACAGGATTAAATATGGCAGATGCAGGCATCTATTTGGGCAAGGGCGATAATGCTGAATATCTGTTTCTCAGCATGGCCAATCGCCATGGTTTGATAACCGGAGCAACAGGCACGGGCAAAACTGTTACGCTGCAAATCATGGCCGAGGCTTTTTCCAAACAAGGTGTTCCGGTTTTTGCTGCCGATATTAAAGGTGATCTTTCTGGCATTTCCCAACCGGGCAGGACTGATTCAAATCAGGCAACAAGGGCCGCACAGATTGGCTTGAAACCTTACACGCTTGAAGCAACGCCAACGATGTTTTGGGATGTGTTCGGCGAACAAGGCCACCCCATTCGCACGACTATTATCGAAATGGGCCCGTTGATGATTTCGCGTCTGCTTGGGCTTTCTGGTGCCCAAGAAGGCGCTTTGAATATTGCCTTTAAAATTGCTGATAAAGAGGGCTTGGCCCTGCTTGATTTGAAAGACCTGCGGGCTTTGTTGCAAGATTTAGGCAAGCGTGGGCCTTCAATCACAACTGAATATGGCAATGTAACAGCGGCAACAATCGGTGCCATTCAACGCCAGTTGATGGTGATTGAACAACAGGGCGGGGATAGATTTTTTGGGGAGCCAGCTTTGGACATCAAAGATTTTATGCGAACCACTGCGGATGGTCGTGGCTATGTCAACATAATTGCAGCTGATAGGCTTGTAACCTCGCCATTGCTTTATGCTACATTTTTACTTTGGCTTTTGTCTGATCTTTTTCAATCTTTGCCCGAGGTGGGCGATGTTGCCGTTCCCAAATTGGTGTTCTTTTTTGATGAGGCTCATCTGCTGTTTGCCGATGCGCCTTCAGGATTGTTGCAACAGATATCGCAAACTGTAAAACTCATTCGCTCAAAAGGTGTTGGAATTTATTTTGTCACGCAAAACCCTTTGGATATTCCAGACGCTGTTTTGGCCCAGTTGGGCAATCGCGTTCAACATGCTTTGCGGGCTTACACGCCGAGAGATTTAAAGGCCGTGCAAGTGGCTGCATCCACATTCAGGCCAAACCCAAAGTTTGATACGGCAAAGGTTATCTCTGAACTGGCAAAAGGCGAAGCGCTGGTTTCAGTGCTTGATCCTAAAGGTGTTCCCACCATTGTTGATCGCACTTTGATCCGGCCGCCTTCGGGCCAGCTTGGGCCAGTAACGCCAGACCAACGTAAAGCCACAATTGCTGCTTCCCCAGTTGCGGGCAAATATGAAGGGATGATTGATCGAGAATCTGCCTATGAAATGCTGGCTTCGCGCGCATCCATGGCAGCCACCGAAAAGGCTGTCACCAATGTCGCAACAACAATTGTGAAGCAAGTTGGCTATTCCGTTGCCCGCCAATTGGGCAATGCTTTGGTACGGGGTCTGTTGGGTGGATTATCCCGTGGCCGCTGATTCAAGATCACAAAATTGTGTGCGCGTTTGATTGGCGCAAAAAACGTTGCCGCGCATATAATAGTGATAAATGGAGATTTGATATGTATAGACTTTTTTCGGCATTGATATTTGGTGTTTTGGTTTCACCAACGTTTGCCCCCACTGAAGCTTTGGCCAAGCCCGAAACTGCCGTTTTCGCAGGCGGTTGTTTTTGGTGCGTTGAATCAGATTTTGATAAGGTCAAAGGGGTCACGTCCACAACATCAGGTTATGCTGGTGGCACGATGAAAAACCCAACCTATCGCAACCATGAGGGAAACCAAGAAGCGGTTAAAGTTGAATTTGACAACGAGGTTGTAAGCTATGCTGACCTGGTTGCACGGTTTTTGCGATCAACCGATGTGGTGGACGCAGGCGGCCAATTCTGTGATCGTGGGGATGCCTATATCTCAGCAATTTTTACAATGAGTGATGAACAACAAAAAACTGCTGAAGCTGCAAAGGCCGAAGCGGAAAAAGCGCTCGGTCAAAAAATTGTAACGCCCATTAAACCTTTCACCACATTCGGCGACGCCGAAGATTATCATCAGAATTACTATCTCGGTCAAAATCGCGTGCTCACGCGTTTTGGTTGGATCAAGCAAGCCGATGCCTATGAAAAATATCGCGAAGGCTGCGGGCGCGATGAGCGGGTGAAGGAACTTTGGGGCAAAGCGGCTTACACGCTGGGGCGCTAGATAATTTCATCTTCGTCTGGTGTTGCCTGAATTGAACCACGCGATTTCGGCTTTAGCCGCGCGATGTGAAACAGCGCATCGCCGCGGTTGACGATTGGCAAATTGGTTCGGCCAATAACAATTCCATCATCTTCAGCCACAATCGCAACCGGGTTTTCTCCCAACGGCCCGGTGATAACGCCCACTTCCTCGCCGCCGCCCACACGGTCTCCCACGCGACGCAATGAATGTAATATGCCGCCTTCAGGTGCGCGCAACCATGCGCTTGATGAGCTGTGAATGGTTGTGACATGTGCGCCGATCATGGGCGCTTCATCAATCATGCCCATGTGTTTCATTAATCGCAGTGTGCCCTTCACTGCGGCTTCAATGGCGGCCTCGTCAAAACGCAAAGCCTCTCCGCCTTCATAAAGCAAAAGCTGCACGCCAGCGCCCCGCGCCGCTTGCCTTAAGCTGCCATCACGAAGTTTGGATGTTAAAATAACCGGCGGCGCAAAGGCCTCGGCCAATGTCATCAGGGCCTTATCATCGGGCGCCACACGAATTTGCGGCAAGTTGGTGCGATGTAGTGCTGCTGTGTGATAATCAACACCAAAATTTGCGCGGGCCACAACTTCAGTAAAAAACAAATCTGCCAAAAGCGAAGCAAGCGAACCCCGATCAGAACCGGGGAAGGAACGATTAAGATCGCGCCTGTCTGGCATATATCGGGCGTGATTTAAAAATCCAAAACTGTTGACAATAGGCACCGCCAAAATTGTGCCGTGAAGTTCAACCCCGTGCAGCGCCGCAAGAACGCGCCTGATAATTTCAACGCCTTGAATTTCATCGCCGTGAATAACGCCAGACATAAAAAAACAAGGCCCAGGTTCAGCGCCATTCAACACATGCACGGGAAGATTAAGCCTTGTGCTATTTGCCAAAACTGAAACTTCCAGCGCAATGGTTTGAGCCTCACCGGGGTTAATGCGAGTGCCGCCAAGTTCGAAAGCACTCATCCATTGCCTCGTGTTTTTGTGCGACCTGGCTTTGCGTTGCGTTCTAAAAATTCCAAAATCGCCTTGGCCACATCTTTGCCAGAAGCATCTTCAATACCTTCAAGCCCAGGCGATGAATTCACTTCCATAACCATGGGGCCGCGTTTGGAACGCAACATGTCAACACCCGCAACATTAAGGCCCATGGATTGCGCCGCCTTTAAAGCCATCGATTTTTCGGCCACTGAAAGTTCAGTCAAAACCGCAGTGCCGCCGCGATGCAGGTTGGACCGAAATTCTCCCTTGGGGCCTGTGCGTTCCATGGCCGCCACAATTTTTCGTCCCACGACAAAGGCTCTAATATCTTGGCCTTCAGCTTCTTGGATAAATTCTTGCACAAGAATGTTAACCTCTGCGCCATGAAACGCTTCGATGACAGATTTTGCGGACTTATAGGTTTCACCCAAAACTACGCCAATGCCTTGCGTGCCTTCAAGCAGCTTCACCACAACAGGGGCACCGCCCACCAGGTTCAAAATTTCATCCGTACGCTGAGCATCATTGGCAAAAGCGGTTGTGGGTAATCCAACGCCATCACGCGCCAAAAGTTGCAAACACCGCAATTTATCGCGGCTGCGACCAATGGCAACGGATTCATTCAATGGATAAACCCCCATCATTTCAAATTGTCGCAACACGGCAAGGCCATAAAATGTGTGAGATGCCGCAATGCGCGGGATGACGGCTTCAAAGCCTTCCAGCTTTTCGCCCATATAGCGAAGCTCAGGCTTGCGCGATGTAATGTTCATGTAACAACGCAAATAATCAATCGGCACAATGTCGTGGCCACGGCCAACGGCAGTTTCCATCAACCGCTTATGTGAATAGAGTTTTGGATTGCGGGTGAGCAATGCGATTTTCATGGGTTCTCTTTCTTGGGCCGCAAAAGAAATGTTCGCGCTGGATTAACCAAAAAGCGCCCCCTTAAAATTTCACGCCCAAGCAGCATGGGAACGCCCATATCTGCCCGGTCTGTTAACGTGATCAAAGCGGAAAATTGATGAATGCCAATTTGAATTTCTGTTTCAATCACGGCGCGCTTTTCAACGGCACCATTCGAACTTTTGATGCGCTTCACATCAACCAA
>JANXRO010000105.1 GCA_025356765.1 Hyphomicrobiales bacterium
CCAACAAAACCAATGATTGTCAGGCCGTTTTGCCCATCGTCGCTCAACGCATCAATATACCACCAGCGATAACCGTTCTCTGCTACGGGCGCATCAAAGCGCGGTCTTGCAACAAGGCTTCCGCCGCCCGCATGCCCGCCAGTGCTGCCATCGGCACGCCCGGGCCGGGGTGGGTTGATCCGCCCGCCAGATAAAGCCCTGGAATTTTCGTTCGTGCTTGCGGCCGTTGAAATGTTGCCAGCCATCCGTGAGAAGCCCTTCCATAAAGTGCGCCAGAGGTGGCGGGATATAAAGTTGCAAAGTCTTGCGGGCTGCGACGAAACACGTTTTGCAGTGTCATCGTCAACCCACTTTTTTCAAGTCGGCGCAGCATAGTGTTTTCAATCTCATCAGAAAAAACCTGTGCCCTGGCTGGCGCATTGATCAAAATCAATTTGCGGCCTTGGCCTTGGTCACACAAATAAACCGTAGGGTCGGGTGCTGGGCCTTTTTCCAAAGCGGCAAATTCATTTTTATAATTGTCAGAGAAAAACACCGTATGGTGTTCAAGCTTTGCGCCACTTTCTTGCGTCGTGGCACACCATGTGAAAGCGGAGAGAGATTGATTTTGCCGCGAGGGCTTTGCCCCTGCTTTTCTAAAAGCATCGCCCAATAAACCATCCGCCAGCGCCGTGCTGTCGCCATTGAAGATGACTGATGTGCAGGGATGGCGATTGCCCTCATTGTCAATCACGGCACTCACGCGCGACGATGTCGTTTCAATTTGTTTGGCCGAACAATTGAACAAAAACTCCACACCAGATCTGCGTGCAAGATTTTCCACCGCTGTTGCCAAAGCTGCCATGCCGCCTTCCACACGCCACACGCCTGAAGCCTCAACATCCGCCACCAACATTAAAGTTGCAGGTGCATGAAACGGTGATGATCCGCAATAGGTGGTATAACGGCCAAACAACTGTTGCAGGCGCGGATCTTTGAAATAGGTGGACAGCGCATTCCAATATGTTTGAAACGGATTAATGCCCAACACATCACCAAGCGGCATGGATGCAGCCAAGCTCCAAGGCGTTGGCCGTTGGCTTTTTAAAAATGGTTGCAACAATGATTGATGAATGCGCTTTGCAGCTTTGGCAAACGCCTGATAGCCGCGCGCTTCGGCAAGCCCCGCGAAGTTGCCAATGGCATCCCTAGTTTCATCGCCATTTGCAAAAAGGTCAAGCATTTGGCCACCAGACCAAAAATGCCGCGCCAAAGTGTGCAAGGGTTGAAGTGAAAGGTTATCAGCAAGGTTTTCGCCAGCCCGTTGAAACAATTCTTCAAACACCCAACGCATTGTTAAAACCGTAGGGCCGCTATCAAATTGTGATCCACCCAAATGCACCGGCAACAACTTTCCACCTGCACCCGATTGCGCTTCCAAAACAGTAACGGCTTCGCCTTTTGCTGCAAGTGCAATGGCCGCAGCCAACCCGCCAGCCCCTGCACCGATAATCACCGTTGTCATATAATTTGCCAAAGCTCTGAAAATGTGTCAGCTTACATTGACACTTAAACAAGACAAAAACAATTGTCGGTCAGGGGAAATGCTCAGATGGAACCGGAAAATCCCATTGAGAAGGCGTTAGCAGCAGCGATCAGCGGTGCATTGTCGCCAGATTGCCCACCCAAATTTGCTGCCGCTTTGCATTATGCCGTGTTTCCTGGCGGCGCTCGAATCAGGCCGAAACTATTATTGGCCGTTGCCAATGCCTGCGGCAATGCTGATCCCGCTGCCACAATGGCCGGGGCCTGTGCCATTGAATTGCTGCACTGTGCTTCACTAGTGCATGATGATCTTCCGTGTTTTGATGGCGCTGCCTATCGGCGCGGCAAACCTTCGGTGCATGTTGAATTTGGTGAAAGGCTAGCCGTGTTGGCGGGCGATGCTTTGATTGTTGAAGCTTTTGCGACAACGGCGGCTTTCCCGCAGATCACCCGCATTGTGGCGCAATCAGCCAGTGCGCCATACGGCATTTGTGCGGGCCAAGCGTGGGAATGTGAAGACAGCATGAACTTGGTCAAC
>JANXRO010000125.1 GCA_025356765.1 Hyphomicrobiales bacterium
TGCGATCAACTGAAATTGGGGCACGCTGATGGATTGGGCAGCACATAACGCTGGCTATGTTTTAGCGGCCTATGGATTATCATGTGTGGGGTTGGTTGCAATTGCTTTGTTTATCATTTTGCAAGACCTCCAAAACGCCAAGGCGCTGCGCCAACAAAAAGATTAAACGATTGGCTTTCGCTTCAATTTGATTTTTGTAGAGGTTTGGTCTGGCGAATTTGCATCCACCTTATCCATCTCACCCGCTAGGTGGCCCAAACATTCCATCACCATTTTACGATCAGCCACGGCAAAATGTGACAACAGCTTGCGGTCTAAATCTTCGGCACCGGCTTGGGCAGTTTTTAAAAGCTTCTTGCCAACAGGTGTGAGGCGCACGGCGTTGGTGCGCGCATCTTCCTTGCTGCGTTTGCGTTGCAAATAGCCTTGGGCCATCAGTCGAGAAACCAGATCAGCCAAAGTCGAGCGATCAATGCCCGTAACCTTTACCAATTCGGTTTGGCTTTTGCCTTCAGAAGAATCAACCGCCGACAGAACCGTGAACTGGCGATGCGTCAACCCGCTTTTGCCAACCTCTTCCATATAAACATGGGCGGAAAATTGTACGGCCCGCTTCAAAAGATGCGAGAAAGACCGAGCAAATTGTTTTGCCTCTTTTGACGACGACATTTCGATCCCTGTTCAGAAGTTCTGCTTCTCATTGTCTGGAAGCAGTAAGCTTCATAACGATGTGCTTTATGACAAAGTGGTTTGCAACAAAGCTTGCGAGTCCTAGCCAAACAACACTGAACCCGCAAGAACAAATTTCAGTGTCACCCAGCAACTGAACTAAGAGCCATTTTTTTAAAAAGCACAAGGCTTGACAGAACATAAAAAATGATCAGCAGTACACGGATGATCAGCCTGCGGATGAATTAAAATTTTATGAAAACTGAAAATTGTGCATAATTTTTACGCAACAACAAGAACCTTACCGATGCCGCTTTTTTCAATGGCGTTTTCAAGTGCGTTCATCGCCTCGGCAAAAGCTTGTTCACGCGGCAATTCAAATATGCGCGCAAGATAAAGCCCCGATAAATAATCCCCCGTGCCATTGGGCACATTGTGGCGCTTCTGCGTGTGGTGCCATTGCACTTCTGCAGATGTAACACGCATCGTTGCCAATTGATCATCTGCCGGAACGGATGTGACAATCACTTCGGCCACCTTCAACAGTTTTGCATCCGCCACGAAATCCATACACGCTTTGCCGATAAGCCATGAAAGCTCAAAAGCATTGGGGGTGATGATTGTGGCCAAAGGCAAAAGATGATCGCGAATGGCAAGGGCCACATCTTCTTTTACATAAAGCCTTCCATGATCACCGATGACAGGATCCACCAAAATAATTTTTGGCCGCAGCTTTTTAATCAGTGCAGCTGTTTCTATAACTTGATCAGCCGAAGCAAAATATCCGGTGATGATGGCATCAACAAAGTTCAATGCGCCAATGGTTTCAACGGCACTCATCAATGCGGCAACATCAATGGAACACCGCACTGGGGTGCCATGGCCTGGATGATAGGATAAAAGCACAGTGGGCACGGCCAGTACCTCATGGCCCAAAGCCTGAAGGGCTGGTACAATGGCTGAAAGCCCCACCGGCCCATAAACCACTTGTGAAGATATGGCCAAGATCTTTGCCATTAGATTGTTCCCACATCCGCCAGATATAAAATCAGTGTTGCCGAGATGGCGGCCAGGCCTGTGCCAAGCGCCACCGCACCAGATACGGCAGCGCCCGCTTCATCATTGCGTTGGGCAAATAAAAATGCGTTGGCCCCCGTTGGCATGGCCGCAAACAACACAGCAATTTTGGCCCACAGGGGTGGGAGTGTAAATACATAGTGGCTGAGCAAAAACACCAAGATGGGCATTACAATCATTTTAAGCCCGATTAAAACAAACATGCCATCCCATGCGCCTTTCAGCGAATAGCCAGCAAGTGAAACGCCCAGTGCAAACAAGGCAGTTGGCACAGACGCATCGGCCAACATGTTGAGCATTTTATCGGGGATGGGATGAAGACCCAGACCTGTAAAACGCCAAATGGCACCGGCCAGAAGAGCCAGCACAATGGCGTTGCGCGAAAGGTTGTTGAATAATTCCTGGCCCAGCTTTGTCCACGAAATGGCACCTGAATGCCGGCCAATTTCGCGGTGCAAGGTGGCAGCTGTCCATAAAATTGGCGCGTGGATTGATAAAATTAAGCCTAAGGGCACGGCTACCGCTTGGCCAAAATGGGCCAGGGCCAAGGGCGTTCCCAATAAGGCTAAATTACCAAAGCCTGTCGCCATGGATGCTGATGCACCACCGCTGATATTCAAGCTTTCAAAAGAACGCGACACCACTCCCGCCAAAATCCACGAGGCAGCCAAACCACCGAAAAATGCAAACCACAGGTTCCATGGTGCTGCGTCTTTCATATCCATGGTGGATGTGGTTTTGAACAGCAGCGCTGGAATGGCAACGTTAAAAACAAAAAGCCCAAGCCCCTTGCCAGCACTCGCATCCATGATATTGGCGCGCGCAAATCCATAGCCCATGACGATCAGGCCGAAGACTGGAAGAACCGTGATGAGGATTGCGTTCATGCAATGCCCTCACGCAAGACGTGAGGCCCACTGAAACTCACAGCCAAGAATGACTTTCGGCATTTTTCTCTTCAAAGGCGGTGATGGATTTTTCTTTTTCCATTGTCAGGCCAATATCGTCGAGCCCATTGAGCAGACAATGTTTGCGGAAGGCATCAATTTCGAATTTAATGGTGCCGCCGTCTGGGCCTTTAATTTCTTGGGCGGGCAGATCAATGCTCAATGTGGCGTTGGAACCGCGTGAGGCATCATCCATCAACAACTTCAATTGTTCTGGCGTTACTTTGATGGGCAAAATGCCATTTTTAAAACAATTGTTATAAAAAATATCGGCAAAGCTCGTAGAGATCACGCAGCGAATGCCAAAATCCAGCAAGGCCCAAGGTGCGTGTTCGCGGCTTGAACCACAGCCAAAATTATCACCCGCCACCAATATTTCAGCTTTGCGGTAAGCCGGCTTGTTCAACACAAAATCGGGCAGCTCTTTTCCCTCTTGGGTAAAGCGCATTTCGTAAAACAATGATTTGCCAAGGCCGGTGCGTTTAATGGTTTTTAAAAACTGCTTGGGAATAATCATATCGGTATCAACGTTGACGATATTCAAAGGTGCTGCCACGCCGTTTAACACATCAAATTTTTGCATCATTGTTTCCTTCAAGAAGCCAAGTTCACGGAAGCTGCTTCATCAGCCCCGATCATCAGATTTAAATTTTGCACGGCTGCACCTGATGCACCCTTGCCCAGATTGTCATAAATTGCCATCAATAATATTTGGCCGCGCGCATCGTTTCCAAATACATGAAGGCGCATCATGTTGCTGCCGTTTAACACTTCGGGCGAGATCGCGTCTGAGCTTTGAATATTGCTCAAGGGTGCCACTTCAACAAAGCGGGCCTTGGCAAAATAGGCGCTGATAATTTCATGCACATCAGCCAAGGTTGCCTTGCGGGTTAACAGATCAACGTGAAGTGGAATTGTGGTTTGCATGCCTTGGGCAAAGCGGCCCACCACGGGCTCAAAAATCACATCGTGGGAAAGGCCCGTATAATATTTCATCTCTGGCAAATGTTTATGTGAAAAGCCCAAGGCATAGGGCAGGTAGTGTGGTGCACGTTCGCCCTTGGCCACATAATCTTCAATCATCTTGCGGCCACCACCAGAATAGCCTGAGACACCATGATAGGTGACGGGGTAGTTTTTCGGCATCAGGCCTGCGTCAATCAAAGGCTTGGTGAGCGCAATCAGCCCTTGGGGCCAACAGCCGGGGTTGGTAACGCGCGATGCGGCTGCAATTTTTGCCGCTTGGCCAGAATCCATTTCCGCAAAGCCATAGGCCCAAGCGGGGTTAACCCGAAATGCAGTTGAGGCATCAATCACTTTGGTTTTTGAATCGGGCGCAATCAATGCCACGGCCTCAATGGCTGCTTCATCTGGCAAACAAAGAATGGCCACGTCAACGCCGTTCAACAAATCCGCGCGGGCTTTGGCATCTTTGCGTTTTTCGGGTGCGATTGAAACCAATTCCAAATCTTGGCGTGTTTTCAGCCGGTCACGAATTTGAAGGCCGGTTGTGCCTGCCTCGCCATCAATAAAGATCGTCTTTCTCTGTGCCATATTTTGAACCATGGCGGGCTTCTAGCGGTGTGGGCCAGCAAATTCAACATGAACCGAAAATGAATTCAGCACTCAGTTCTGGTTCAGCCCATCTCGCATAGAAAGGTTTCATCAACGGCGATAAGCGCCGCTTAATTGGAAACAAAGAGAAGGAATAAAATTATGAACCGCAAGACATTAATTGCACTTACTGCCGCCGCCGCTTTGAGCTTAGGCTTTGCCGCTTCTGCCAATGCCAACCCCCATGTGGGCTTTGGCGTACATTTTGGATCAGGTGCCCCAACTTTTGATTTGGGCATTTCAGATGGTGGTTATTATCCTGGCTATGGCTACCCT
>JANXRO010000158.1 GCA_025356765.1 Hyphomicrobiales bacterium
GCCGGGTGAAATGACAATGGCCTTGGCCTTCAAATCTTGCGGCTTAACAGCATCATTGCGCACCACTTTTACTTTTTGTGCCAGTTCTTCAAAATAGCGCGCCACGTTGAAAACGAAACTATCATAATTATCCACAATCAAAATCATGGCGTAAAGGCTTTCATCACACGGCTGATTTTTGTGAGGCTTTCATCATATTCCTCATGGGGGTTGGAACGTGCCGTTATGCCACCACCGCCTTGCACGAAAGCTTTGCCTTTTGCAAAAAGTGCGGTGCGAATGGCGATGTTAAAATCACATGCGCCGTTAAAACCCAGATAGCCGATGGAGCCACAATAAATTCCCCGAGCCTGTTGCTCCAATTCAGCGATAATTTCCATGGCTCTGATTTTGGGTGCCCCGGTGATGGAGCCACCCGGGAAAATGGCGTTTAAAACATCTATGCTGGTGCAATCGTCTCGCGCTTCCGCTTCAACCACCGATACCAGATGATGCACATTGGCATAAGTTTCAAGGCCACAGAGCACGGGCACTTTTACTGTGCCTGGCTTGGCGATGCGCGACAGATCATTGCGCAAAAGATCAACAATCATCACATTTTCAGCACGGTCTTTGCCGCTGCTCATCAACTCAGCAATCAATGCAGCGTCTTCCTCGGGGTTTATGTCACGAGGCCGCGTGCCTTTGATGGGGCGTGCCTGAAGTTTGCGACCATCAGATTGAATCAAACGTTCGGGCGAACTTGATGCAATGTGAATATCACCAAAATTCAAATAGCTCGCAAATGGCGCCGGGTTGTGTTGGCGCAGGTTTTGATAAAAGGCAAAGCTATCAAAACCATCTGGAATGTCGCTGGAAAAACATTGCGTGATATTGGCCTGAAAAATGTCACCGGCCAAAATATAGTCTATGGTTTTTTGAACGGCAGCTTCATAGGCCTCACGCGTGAAATTAGACTGCCAGTTTTTGATTTCGAAAGATCCCGATGCCATGGGCTTGCGTTTGAGCAGGCGTTCAAAAGTCGCTGCATCTGGCCCAACGATGAAGGCGCGTTCCTGCATATGATCAAAACTGACAACGGTGTCATAGCGATTGAAAATCAAATCTGGGCAAAGGGTTTTAAATTCGGCCTGCTGTTTTGATTTCTGCAGTTGCCAGCCATAGTCATAAGACACAAAACCAGCATAACCGCCTTGGAATGGTGGAAGCCCTGGCAAAGTTTCCTGTTGGTTTTCTTCAAGCCGTTCGCGCAATATATGCAATGCAGAATCGTCTTGGGCTTTATTCACACGAAGCGTGTCAGATGGATTGCAGGCCAAAAATGACCAGCGGCCCAAATGTTCGTGGCGCATCACACTTTCCATCACCATCAGATCTTTTTGGTCGCGCAATCGCGCTGCATAAAGCGCAGGCTCTAAATAGGCGATCTCGGTTATCTGAGGTTTCAGACGATGTAACATCTCTAAGATATAGGGCTGGAACACCCGCCGTTCAAAGTCTATTCCAGACCAAATGAACGTTGCTTCCGCCAGAATCGCTGATGTGCTTTTGCCTCTGGCTTTGGGGCAGGCTTATTCTTATGCCATTCCCGAAGGCATGGACCTGGAGGTTGGCAGCTTCGTTGAAGTTCCGCTGGGCACGCGTCAGATTTTTGGTTGCGTGTGGGCCATACGCGACGCCAACCAAACCAACATGAAATTAAAATCCATAATGCGAAAATGTGATGCGGAGGCTTTAGGCGACACGCACCGCAAATTTATTGAATGGCTTTCCGCTTATTATTTAGAACCCATGGGCAATGTGTTGCGCATGGTGATGCGCGTTCCGGCAGCGCTGGATGATCCACGTTTGCAGAAGGCGTGGATTTTGGGAGACGTTCGACCCGAAAAACTAACGCCACAACGCGCTCGCGTGTTGGAGATTTCCCAACAGGGCTTTGCCATGAAAACATCCGAGCTTGCAGAAGCTTCGGGCGTGGGTTCCAGCGTGGTGAAGGCTTTGGGTGCATTGGGTGCTTTAAAAGAAGTGGGCCTGCCGCCGCATGCGAAATTTACCCAGCCGGATTTGAACGCTGGCGGTCTTACCTTGAATGCTGACCAACACAAGGCCGCGTTGGTCTTGCGCCAGATGATTGCAACGCGTTCTCATAAAGTCACCTTGCTTGATGGCGTAACGGGTTCTGGCAAAACAGAGGTCTATTTTGAGGCGATGGCCGCAAGCTTGGCTGCGGGCCACCAAGTTTTATTGTTGCTGCCCGAAATTGCTTTAACAGCACAGTTCATCGCGCGGGTTGAACGCCGCTTTAATGCTGAGCCGGCCCAATGGCATTCAGACTTAAAGCCGCGTGAACGTGAACGCGTGTGGCGCGGTGTGGCCTCTGGTGAGGCGCGCATTGTGGTGGGAGCGCGATCAGCCTTGTTTTTGCCCTGGGTGAGGCTTGGGTTAATCGTCGTCGATGAAGAACATGAAAGTGCTTATAAGCAAGACGAAGGTGTTCCTTATCACGCGCGAGACATGGCTGTGCTTTATGGAACGCTGGGCAAATTTCCGGTGGTTTTATCATCGGCCACGCCATCGCTGGAAAGCTTGGTGAATGTTGATCGTCAGCGCTATGACATTGTGAAGTTGAAGGATCGCCATGGGCGGCGCGAACTGCCTGAAACCACGTTGATTGATATGACGCAAGAAAAGCTTGAGGCGGGCCAATGGCTTTCTCACGCGCTCATCAACGACACCGCGTCCACGTTGCAGGCGGGCGACCAAGCACTGCTATTTCTTAATCGTCGGGGCTTTGCGCCGCTTACTTTATGCAGAACGTGTGGGCATCGTTTACACTGCCCGCAATGTGCAGCCGCCATGGTGGAACATCGTTTTCGAAAGCAGTTGCAATGCCATCATTGCGGGCATGTGGAGCCTGTGCCCAAAGCCTGCCCTTCATGCCACACAGAGGGGCAGCTGGTGCCAGTTGGCCCTGGCATTGAACGATTGGCCGAAGAGGTGACACGGCTTTTTCCAGATGCGCGTGTGGCAATATTATCCAGCGATTTGGCGCGCGGCCAAAGCTTGCGCGATACATTGAAGGGCGTTGAGGAAGGCGCATTTAACTTGGTGCTTGGCACGCAATTGGTGGCCAAGGGACATCATTTTCCACATCTGACATTGGTGGGTGTGGTTGATGCTGATCTGGCGTTGGAATCATCAGACCCTAGGGCGGGGGAACGAACCTGGGCCTTGTTGGCGCAAGTTGCGGGCAGATCAGGGCGGGGCATAAAGCCGGGCCGGGCCTTGGTGCAAACCTATCTGGCCCAGCACCCTTTGATGAAAGCCTTGGTGAAGGGCGACCGCGACGCTTATCTTGAGGGTGAAAAACGCATTCGCGAAATGGCTGGCCTGCCTCCGCATGGCAGGCTTGCAGGCGTGGTGATTTCAGGCAAGGACGCCAATGAAACGCAACGCTTTGCGCGTGATATAGCGCTGAAGGCGCCAGCGGCTGAGGGCGTGCAGGTGTTAGGCCCAGCACCTGCGCCCATCGCTATGGTGCGCGGTCGTTATCGGTTTCGTCTGCTGGTGAAGGCCAGCCGCGATGTGAATTTACAAGCGTTTTTGGCTGCGTGGTTGAGCGACGTAAAACCCAAAGGATCATTGAATTTGCAGCTGGATGTGGATCCGTATAATTTTTTGTGAGACACTTTTCCCCTTCTCCCCTTGAGGGGAGAAGGGGAAAATCATTATTCTCAATCCGCTTCTTTGGCGCGGCTCATGCGTTTGCGTTCGTTGGCATCAAGATAAATTTTACGCAAGCGAATGGATTTTGGGGTGATTTCCACCAGCTCATCTTCGCCCACATAGGCCAAGGCTTTTTCCAGCGACATCTTGATCGGCGGCGTAAGTACAACAGCCTCTTCTGCGCCCTTGGAACGCACGTTGGAGAGCTTCTTGCCCTTGATGACATTAAGTTCAAGATCATTGCCACGCGTATGTTCGCCAATAATCATGCCCGCATAAACCTTGGTGCCATGTTCAATGAACATGGGCCCACGATCTTGCAGGTTGAAAATGGCATAGGCCACGGCATCACCATCAGAATTTGAAAGCAAAGCCCCGGTGAAGCGGCCAGGAATTTCACCCACATGCGGCGCATAAGCATGGAACAAGCGGTTCATGATGGCTGTGCCGCGTGTGTCACTCATCAGTTCGCCTTGATAACCAATCAGTCCGCGCGTTGGTGCATGAAACACAATGCGTTGGCGGCCTTGGCCTGAAGGGCGCATGTCGCGCATTTCGGCGCGGCGTTCAGACAATTTTTGAACCACAATACCAGTGTGTTCTTCATCGACGTCGATCACCACTTCTTCAATAGGCTCTAACTTGTCACCCGTTGCGTCGTCGGTTTTAAACACAACGCGTGGGCGGCCCACGGTTAATTCAAAACCTTCGCGCCGCATGGTTTCAATCAAGATGCCCAATTGCAATTCGCCACGGCCTGCAACTTCAAACGCGTCTGTTTCGGTTTCAGAGGCAGACACTTTAAGCGCCACATTGCCTTCAGCTTCGCGCAACAAACGATCACGAATAACGCGCGATTGAACCTTATCGCCTTCTTTGCCAGCCAAGGGGCCGTCATTGATGCGGAATGTCATCGTCAGCGTTGGTGGATCAATCGGCTGGGCTTGAATGGGTTCAGAAATGGTTGGATCACAAATCGTGTCCGCAACCGTTGTGGTGACAAGGCCTGAAATGGCCACAATATCGCCAGCAAAAGCTTCATCCACCGGAATACGCTCTAACCCACGGAAGGACAGGACTTTTGACACGCGGCCTGTTTCAACAATGCTGCCATCACGCGCCAAAGACTTAACCGCCATGTTGGTTTTAACCGAGCCTGAACGAATGCGCCCAGTGAGAACGCGACCCAAGAATGGATTGGCTTCAATGGTTGTGACCAACAAGCGAAATGCACCGGGCTCAATAACTGGTGGCTTGAAGTGTGACACGATAGCATCAAACAATGCCGACATATCATCGGCCTGTTTTTCTGGTGTGACACTCATCCAGCCTTGCTTGGCTGAACCATAAATGATGGGAAAATCCAACTGTTCGTCGGTTGCTTCCAAGGCTGCGAACAGATCAAATACTTCGTTGACCACTTCAACGTGGCGGCCATCTGGCCTGTCAATCTTGTTGATCAACACAATGGGTTTCAAGCCAAGCTTCAAGGCCTTTTGCAACACAAACTTGGTTTGTGGCATGGGGCCTTCGGCAGCATCGACCAACAACACGGCACCATCCACCATATTCAAAATACGCTCTACTTCGCCACCAAAATCGGCGTGGCCTGGGGTATCAACGATGTTGATGCGCGTATCTTTCCATTGCAGCGAGGTGACCTTGGCTAAAATTGTAATGCCACGCTCTTTTTCCAAATCATTGGAATCCATAGCGCGTTCAGCCACCTTTTGGTTCTCGCGGAACGAACCTGATTGGGCCAGCAAACGATCGATCAACGTGGTTTTGCCGTGGTCAACGTGGGCGATAATAGCAATATTGCGCAAATTCATTGAAGCGCCAACTTTCTTTAAAATGACGGGAATGGCGGGGCCTTAGCATGTGCAACATGCATAAGCAAACGTTAGGTGTTGCGCTTTCTGGCGGCCAAAGTGCGAAGCCTGAGCGCATTCAACCGAATGAAGCCCGCCGCATCTTTCTGATCATAAGCGCCGCGATCATCTTCAAATGTCACAAGCTCATTATTATAGAGCGACTTCTGCGATTTGCGGCCCACCACGATGACATTTCCCTTATAAAGTTTGAGCCGAACCGTGCCTTCCACATGTTCTTGCGATTTATCAATCATGGTTTGCAGCATTTCACGTTCGGGTGCGAACCAGAAACCATAATAAATCAGCTCAGCATAGCGCGGCATGAAACTGTCTTTCAGATGCGCTGCCTCACGATCCAAGGTCAAGCTTTCCATGGCGCGATGGGCCACTGACAAAATTGTGCCGCCCGGCGTTTCATAAACGCCGCGTGATTTCATGCCGACAAAACGGTTTTCAACCAAGTCCAAGCGGCCAATGCCATTATCATGGCCAAATTTGTTCAAAGCTGTGAACAGCGTGGCAGGAGACATGGCCTTGCCATCAATGGCCACGGGATCGCCGTTTTTGAATTCAACTTCAATATAGGTGGCTTTGTCTGGCGCATCTTCAGGGGCAATGGTGCGTTGATAAACATAGGGCGGGGCTTCCACCCATGGGTCTTCCAGCACTTTGCCTTCCGATGATGAGTGAAGCAGGTTTGCATCCACTGAAAATGGCGCATCACCGCGTTTATCCATGGCCACCGGAATTTGATGTTGTTCAGCAAAATTGATCAAATCTGTGCGGCTTTTAAATTGCCATTCCCGCCAAGGTGCGATCACCTTGATATCGGGGTTTAAGGCATAGGCGGTGAGTTCAAAACGCACTTGGTCATTGCCCTTGCCGGTTGCACCATGGGCAATGGCGTCGGCACCGGTTTCTTCGGCAATCTCAATCAAGCGCTTGGCAATCAATGGCCGGGCTATCGATGTGCCCAGCAGGTAAACACCCTCATACAAGGCATTGGCGCGAAACATGGGGAACACGAAATCGCGGATAAACTCTTCGCGCACATCTTCGACATAGATCTGTTTGATGCCCAGAAGTTCGGCCTTCTTGCGGGCTGGCTCCAACTCACCACCTTGACCCAGATCGGCCGTGAAGGTTACAACTTCGGCCTGATATTCGGTTTGCAGCCATTTGAGGATGATTGAAGTATCAAGCCCGCCCGAATAGGCAAGGACGACTTTTTTGATTTTTTTGGACATGTGATGTTCTCATTTTAATCGCGGCCCACTCAAGTCAAGGCCGCTGAAGGAAGTATTAAAATGCGAACTATCACGCCAAAGCTATGCGCCACAAGCCCGATCAGTGTTTAAAACAATTATTGCGATGCCAATCCAAATAGTGGGGATGTGGTTGCAGCTTCGAGTCACTAGGGACAAGAGCCTTAAAATCTGGTCGCAAAAGATGATCAACGTCGTGATTGAGATGCCTGGATTTTAGAATAGTAAAATCGTCGGAAAGTGAAAGTAGTCCGCGATCGAACATCCAATGCACCGTGCCCGATAATGCGATCCCATTTCGAATAGAATCTGGACCATTGTGTTCAACAGGTTTTATGTGCGCTGTTTCGACTTCAGGTCTACCTCTACCATTTATCAACCTCAGACCCGTAAACGCACAAGTTCGGTTATATACAATGCGCACATGTTGCTTAAACTTGGCGTCTCGGAATGGTCTGTTTAATATGAGTTGGCTGATTGGCCTTGTGATTTCTGGCTGGGGATCTTCTCCAAAACCTAGTATTTGGCTGATTTCTGGAGAGGGTTCAGGAGCGTTGATGTCGACCCGATCTGGCCACTCATCAGGCGTCGAAAGGCCCGCTTCAACTATTGCTTCAAATTCGGATCGCTCGATCAGACGCACTGCTTGAACAGCACGTCCGCCATTTATCGATCCGTTCTCTGCAATAAGCTTGCGCTCGAAACCACCACTTTGTTGATAATGGACTGGTTCATCAAAATCCAAAAATCCTTCAATATCGGCATAATAATGTTTAGCCAGTTTTTGGTCTGGCCTAACTGCAACGACCTTTCCAACACCAGTATAAAATCGACCGGACCTGCCCGAAACCGGGCCGTAGTATGTTATAAAGTCACCGATAGTTTTGTTGATGCGAGAAAGATATTGGCTGGGAAAATGATAACTATCGTAGCTATCATCATAGACACTGTCTGGTTTGTGATAAAAAACAGCGTTGACCACCATATCATCCAATTTTTTTAAAGATCATCGACTATTGAAGATAGAACTTGAGAAAATCAAGAACTCACCCTCTCACTCGCCCTAACTTTCATGCTCTCGCTTTTTAGTTGCCCACAGGCGGCCATGATGTCTCTTCCGCGCGGTGTTCTCACGGGGCTTGCGTAGCCGGCGTTGTTTAAAATTTCGGCGAAGACTTCAATTGTGTCCCAAGTGGAGCATTCATAGGGTGTGCCGGGCCATGGGTTGAAGGGGATGAGGTTTACCTTGGCTGGTATGCCTTTTAATAATTGCACCAAGCGCTTGGCATCAGCCACGGAATCATTCACACCTTTCAACATGACATATTCAAAGGTGATGCGCCGCGCGTTGGAGCTTCCTGGATAATTGCGGCAGGCTTCCAATAATTCTGCAATCGGATATTTTTTGTTGAGTGGCACCAACTTATTTCGAATCTCGTCTGTTGTGCCGTGAAGGGAAATTGCCAACATGGAGCCGATTTCATCACCCGCACGAATGATTTCAGGAACCACGCCGGATGTAGATAAAGTAATGCGGCGCTTTGAAAGCGACAGACCTTCGCCATCAGAGGCAATGTCGATTGCGTCTTTCACGTTGTCGAAATTATACAAGGGCTCGCCCATGCCCATCAACACGACATTGGTGACATAGCGGCCAGACGAAGGTGGCTTTGGGTTGGCGGCAATATCATCGGGCCAATCTTTAATCTTGTCGCGGGCCAACATAATTTGTCCGGCAATTTCGCCCGCCGTTAAATTGCGCACCAGCTTTTGTGTTCCCGTGTGGCAGAAGGTGCAGGTTAGCGTGCAGCCAACTTGGCTTGAAATGCACAAAGTGCCGCGATCTTCTTCAGGGATGTAGACCGTTTCAATTTCATGGCGTGCGCCTTTATTATCGGGTGCCAGACGCAACAGCCATTTGCGCGTGCCATCAGATGAGATTTGCTCGGTTACAACTTCGGGCCTTGCGATGATGAAAGTTTCATCCAATTTTTTCTGCAGGTCTTTGGCAATATCGGTCATGCCTGAAAATTCAGTGCGGCCGCGTTGATAAATCCAATGCCATAATTGGCGCATGCGCATGCGGCGCTGTTTTTCGGGAACGCCAACATCCGCCAAAATTTCGGCAAGAGCGAGCCTCGACAACCCCACAAGATTGCGGCGGGTGTCGTTTGG
>JANXRO010000231.1 GCA_025356765.1 Hyphomicrobiales bacterium
TCCCAAAACCCAAGCCGAAATTACGCAGATGGTGGCCGATGGTGAGCTTTTGGTCGGCATGACTTTCAACCCCAATGAGCCTGCCAATCTTGTGACAGCGGGCACCTTGCCCAAAACCACAATCGCTTGGCAACATGCGGCGGGCACCATTGGCAACACCCATTTTGTGGCTATTCCTGCAAATGCAAAAGCCCAAGCGGGTGCACAAGTGGTGGCAAATTTCTTGCTGTCCTCCGAAGCCCAAGCCCGCAAGGCTGACCTTAAAACATGGGGCGACCCCACGGTTCTAGACATCACAAAACTCAAAGGCGATGATGCCAAGCTTTTTGCGGCAACCAGTGCGCCGGGCAGCGTGTCGCTTTCTGGCCCAACGCTTTTGGAGCCAGATGCTAGTTTTGTTAAACTCATCGAACAAAGCTGGCTTGCAAAATACGGCCAAGGTTAAGTCTCCACTTCTCCACAAATTCGCACTAAACATCACTGCATGACGAAAAGATTCGACATTGCGGTGATTGGGTGTGGCGTGGTGGGGCTGGCAATTTTGCGCCGCTTTGCCATGGCTGGTTTTTCATGTGTGGCTTTGGAAAAAGGCGCTGATATTTTATCAGGCGCATCCAAAGCCAACAGTGCCTTGTTGCACACAGGGTTTGACGCGCCCGCAAAATCAATCGAACTTGCCTGCATGAAAGCGGGCTATGTTGAATATCTGGCCATTCGCCAAAAGCTCAACCTGCCACTTTTGGAAACCTCGGCCATTGTGACGGCGTGGTCTGATGAAGAATTAGAAAAACTTGCTGGGATTGAAACCAAGGCCAAAGCCAATGGCGTTGCTGATGTAAAGCGCCTCAGTGCCATTGAACTTCGCATGCGCGAGCCACAACTTTCAAAACAAGCGCTGGGTGGCCTGTTGGTGCCGGGTGAACATGTGATTGATGCGTGGTCAGCCCCACTTGCCTATGCCCATCAGGCCATTGCCCATGGTGCAGAAATCATGCGCAATGCAGAAGTTGTGCGTGCTGAATTTAAAGTTGATGCTTGGCTTCTGAAAACCGCTGCGGGCACTGTTGAAGCCCGCATCGTTATCAATGCTGCTGGGCTTTTTGGAGATCATGTCGAGGCTTTGGCACATGCGGCAGATTTCGAAATCAAACCACGCAAAGGCCAATTTGTTGTTTTTGACAAGCCCGCCGCAAAACTGTTGCGCAGCATCATTTTGCCTGTGCCGCAGGAACGCACCAAAGGCGTTGTTCTCTTCCGCACAATCTTCGGCAATTTGGCCATTGGCCCCACGGCTGAAGAAACCGCTGAACGCGAAAACGCGTCAACTGATCAAGCCACATTGGAAAACTTAAAATCACGCGCCATTGAAATGTTGCCCGCGTTGGCCACGGTTGATGTGACGGCCATCTATGCAGGCTTGCGGCCCGCAACCGCGCAAAAAGATTATATCATTTCAGCAACGCCAAAAGAAAATTGGATCACCGTCGCAGGCATTCGCTCAACGGGTCTTACGGGCTCGCTTGGCATTGCCCAACATGTGGCAAAGCTCTATTCAAAACACTTTGGCAAATGGCCCAAGAAATTACCCGAACCCATATTCACACCAGTGCCCAATCTGGCGGAACAATTGATCAGGCCCTATATGCGCGGCGGCGAAATCATCTGCCATTGCGAATGGGTGACACGCGGTGAAATCGACGCGGCTTGTTCAGGCCCGCTTCCTGCCGGAGATTTGGGCGGATTAAAACGCCGCACACGCGCCACCATGGGCCGCTGCCAAGGGTTTTATTGCGCCGCTCATGTGACAGCAGCATTTGAAAAGGCGCAGGCGGGAAAATCACATGGAACATCATAAAGTGGTGATCATTGGCGGCGGGCCTGCAGGGCTTGCAACTGCGCTGGAACTAAATCGCCTTGGCGTGAAAGATGTTGTTGTGTTGGAACGAGAGTTGGAAGCGGGTGGCATTCCGCGCCACTGTGGCCACAAGGGATTTGCGCTTTATAAAAATTATGGGCTTTTAACAGGCCCAAAACTGGCGGCGCATTTGCGCGAACAGGCCAAGGCACTTGATGTGAGAACCGGAACCACGGTTTTAGAATTTAACATGCGCGGCAACATGCGCGTGCAAACAACTACGGGCGTTGTTGAAATGAGTGCTGATAAAATTGTTCTGGCAACTGGTGCGCGCGAATCTTCACGCGCGGCGCGTCTTGTTGGCGGCAACAAATGCCAAGGCATTATGAATGTTGGCGAACTTCAACAACGCGTTTATTTGA
>JANXRO010000340.1 GCA_025356765.1 Hyphomicrobiales bacterium
GGCGTGTGCGCGAGCAATCTGACGCAGCAATTTCACGGGTAAAACAAGTTGAAACACTGTTTGATCTTTCCCACAAGCTTTCTGCCACAACAATAATAGATGACCTTATGTGGGTGGTTGCAACGCAGGCCGCTTCAACGGCACAGGGGCAATCTATTGTGTTGCTGAAGAAGGGCAATGATCTTGTCATCACTTCGGGTATGCCACCGGAAGATAGCTTGGGCCCAGCTGATTGGACAGCAGCGCGTTGGGCTTTGAACCATAGTGAGGTTGCTGGCTGGAATTCACAGACTCTTCCCAACGCCCATTTCCAATATCATCCGATGAAAACCCCTCGCGGTGTTGTGGGTGTTGTTGGAATAAGGCCCACAGGCATGGCGCTTTCATCAGAGACACTGCGCATGACGGATGCGTTGCTTGGCCAGGTTTCTATTGCGCTTGAACGCAGCATGTTGGCTGATGAGGCAGCTGAGGCCCGGGCGGCAGCTGAAGGAGAGAAATTACGTTCGGCGTTGCTTTCATCAATTTCCCATGATCTGCGAACGCCGCTTTCATCAATCATCGGATCTGTTTCAACGCTGCGCAGCTTGCAATACAAAATGACAAAATCAGTTCGTGATGACTTGCTTGAAAATATCGAAGAGGAGGCAAATCACTTGTCACGATTTGTCTCCAATCTTTTGGATATGACCAAAATTGAAGGTGCTGCAATATTGCTTTCAAACGAAGACATTGAGATTGCCGACGTTGTCGCGGCTGCTGTTCGGCGCGCAAAACAAACCTGGCCACAACGCAAAATCATCAGCAAAATTGCAGCGAATAATTTGATTGTGGAAGGCGATGCCGTTTTGCTTGAACAGCTGGTCTTTAACCTGTTCGACAACGCAAATAAATATACACCGCAAGCCACGGCGACCAGGGTAAGCGTTGAGTTAGATGGGAATTTTGTTTTGCTCAAGGTTGAGGACGAAGGAATTGGAATTCCCCCGCTGGAATTGAACCATGTTTTTGAAAAATTCTACCGCGTAGCACAAGGCGATGGCCGCGCGCCCGGCACCGGATTGGGGTTGGCGATCTGCCGAGGTATTGCAAACGCCATGGGTGGCAGTATTAAAGCCGAAAGCCCCATCACGAATGGCCTTGGAACGCGCATCGTGGTTCGGTTCCCGGCAAAGGAAAATTTATGATCAAGCCGCGCGTTTTAATTGTTGATGACGAACCACAAATTCTGCGGTTTCTTGAACCAGCTTTGAAGGCTGGCGACTTTGATGTCGTTACTGCCGTGACCGGAGCAGAGGCCGTAAAACTAGCTGCCACCAAAGCGCCAGATATTATTTTGCTCGATCTGGGCTTGCCGGATAAGGATGGCAAGAATGTCATTCAGGAAATTCGAAGTTGGTCGCAGATTCCCATCATTGTGGTTTCTGCGCGTGACCGTGAAGTTGAAAAAATTGCGTCGTTAGACTTGGGTGCTGATGACTACATCAACAAACCCTTTGGCATCGGTGAACTGTTGGCCCGCATAAGGGCGCAACTACGCCATCGCAAAGATAGAGAGATCGTCACTACAACGTATCAATCAAATGGAGTCGTGATCAACACGGTCAAACATGAGGTGACGAAAGATGGCAAACCCATTCACCTCACGCCAAAGGAATTTGATCTGCTTTTGTTGATGATGAAGAATCTTGACCGTGTTCTGACCCACAAACAAATTTTGAACGTTATATGGGGCCCTGCACATAGCCATGATGTGCAATATCTCAGAGTGATGATTGGGCAACTGAGACAGAAAATCGAGAGCAATGTTTCAGAGCCAGAGATATTGTTAACTGAAGCAGGTATCGGATACCGCCTCAATGGAGGCAACAAGAACTAAACGGCAATGTGCAAAGCCCCATGCTCCAATGGCTAGAAAAAATTCGACTTACGAACATCCACATTTGTGCGGCACAGTTATTCCGGCACAGTTAACTTGCGGATAAGAATACTTTACCCAAGCTGTTGCGCTTCTGCTGGATGAAAATTTACGGGCTCAAAGCAGCTGGTTCCATTTCAAGAACCTGGCGAGTATTGGTGTAGGCGTTCTCAAGGTGCTGCGCCATTGCCGTGCGGGCTTTGTTGGGGTCTTTGCTGCGTAAGGCGCGAATAATGGCCTTGTGTTGTTCCAGTGTCGCTGCTGCTTCTCCACGCCGTGGCAGCATCATGTGCCGGCAGCGATCGAGATGAGCCTTGGAAATTTCAATGGTTCGCCAAAGCCTTGGCATCTTGCTAATCTCCGCAATCTTTGCATGAAAGTGGTCATCATGGGCAATTGCTTCGGCATAGTTCTTCGCTTTGATGGCCCGTGCATGCGCTGACAAGATTTCACGCAACGCAGCAATATCAATTTGCCCTATCTTACTGGCGGCCGTGGCAGCGCTTTCCATCTCCAAAGCGCGGCGGATGATGAAAGCTTGCTCTACTTCTTTGAGGTCAATCTTGGCGGCCCTCGTGCCTGATTGTGCAGCCACAATAACTAGGTTCTCATCTGTTAATTTTTTAATGGCTTCGCGCACCGGTGTGCGTGACGTGCCAAGCTTAATGGCAAATGCCTTCTCGTCAAATGTCTGGCCCGGCTGAATTTGGCCTGTCACAATGAGCTTGCGCAACAGAACATAAATTTGTTCGCTTAATGGGCTATCACGATTCAGTTTTGTGCGCTGCAATTTCAACTTCATTTTCAAAAACTAATATATCAGTTGTGGACAGACAACCATTTTCTCTCCTATGATTGCAAAAAATAACAATTGAAATGGGAGACATGCCGTGCCGAAAAACAATTTTCCCAAATTGCATAATGCCATGTGGCCGGGTCTGGTTGGCAAGGGGGCAGATTCTGAACCCGGCCTTGAACTTGATGTTCTGCTCGACCTCACCGCCAAGGCGGAAGTGAATGGTGTGAAATTTGATGGCATCGATATTTTTCATGTGCCGCCCCACACCAACATCGATTGTGATGATGATGAGATAAAACGTCTGGCCGAACGTGTTCAGCGCCGTGGATTGATGATTGGATCTATTGTGTCGCCTGTTTGGCCTCCGGTTGGCGGCGGGTCGGCCATGGGCTCGGCTGCTGATCGAAAGAAATTTGTCGAGAATGTGCGCAAATCTTGCAACCTTGGTCGAAGGCTGCGTGAACTTGGCGTCAGGCCTTATGGCATTGTGCGCATCGATTCTTCTTGCAGCCCGGGCGATTGGGCCAAAGACCCTGTGGGCAACACTAAAAAAATTGCCCAAACTTTCCGTGAAGCTTGCAGTGTTGCCGCAGACTATGGAGAGCGGCTGGCAGCGGAAGGCGAGATTTGCTGGGGCGGCATGCATTCTTGGAAAGACATGATCAATACTCTGGAAGAGACTGATCGGCCTCAGACGATTGGCTTTCAAGCAGATATGGCCCACACGCTGCTTTACACAATGGGCTATAACGCACCAAAGTCGCGCTTGTTGCCGGCCAAGTTTGATTGGAAAAGCAAGACAACATTAGATGAAGCGCTGAAGAAGATGACGGATGCGCTGCGCCCTTGGACTATTGATTTTCACGTGGCCCAGAATGATGGAACTGTCAAAGGCCTTGGCTACCACGAAAAGACCGGTCGACATTGCATGGTGACAGATAAGAACGGCAAATTGGATATTCCCAAACATGCAGGCCTCTGGATGCGCGGAAAAGATGGCGGCCTTACCAAAGCATTTCACCACATTTGCTGGGATGGTTGCATGTTCCCCAATGACGTCATGTTGCAGCAAAAAACGTGGAATGACATTCTGGCCACAATGATAAAAGTGCGCGACAAACATGGATGGGTTGCTTGACATGGCCAAGAAACCTTTAAACATCGGCATGGTGGGTTATGGTTTTATGGGGCGGGCCCACTCCAACGCTTTTTCACAGGCTTCGCATTTTTTTAATCTGCCATTTCAACCTGTGCTCAAAGCCGCTTGCGCACGCAACGCAGAAAAGCTTCAGCAATTTTCTGATCAATGGGGCTATCAATCTACTGAGACTGACTGGCGGAAATTGATCGAGCGCAAGGACATTGACCTCATCGATATCGCTGCATCCAATGACATGCACATGGAGATTGCCATTGCTGCGGCGGCAGCTGGCAAGATGATCATGTGCGAAAAGCCCTTGGGCAGAAATGCTGTCGAAAGCCGTAAGATGGTGGAAGCCGTTGAAGCGGCCAAGGTGGCGAACATGGTGTGGTATAATTATCGCCGGATGCCCGCTGTCACTCTTGCAAAACAATTTATCGACGAAGGAAAGCTTGGCAAGATATTTCATTATCGCGCAAAATTTCTGCAGGACTGGACAATTTCAGCGGATTTGCCGCAAGGTGGCCAAGGCCTCTGGCGGCTGGATGCGGGTGTGGCCGGCTCTGGCGTAACCGGGGATTTGCTTGCGCACTGCATTGACACTTCGCTCTGGCTCAACGGCGGCATCGACAAGGTTGTCGGCATGACAGAAACCTTCATCAAAGAGCGTCACCATAATCTGACGGGCAAGACCGAAAAAGTTGAGATTGATGACGCAAGCCTGTTTCTTGCGCGTTATGACAATGGTTCACTGGGTAATTTTGAAGCCACGCGCTATGCCCGCGGCCACAAGGCACTCTACACGCTGGAAATTAACGGCGAGAAGGCATCAATATTGTGGGACCTGCACGATCTTCACCGCCTGCAATATTTTGATCATCGCGATGAGGGTCGCAGCCGCGGCTGGCGTTCAATTCACGTCACCGATGGTGATCACCCCTATATGAGCAAATGGTGGGTGCCTGGTTTGCAGATTGGCTATGAGCATTCATTTGTGCATCAAGCCGCAGATTTTATCGAGGGCCTTGGCACCGGAAAATCTGCTGCGCCAAGCTTCCGTGAAGCAATGGCCACAGATTTGGTGACGGACGCGGTGCTGAGGTCGGCCAGAAATGGACAATGGGAAAGTGCCAAAGGTTGAGGCACGATCTGCATTTGAATCAATGCTGCGAAGGGAAGTGAGAATTTGAGATTCAGTGGTCGCAAAGCAGTTGTAACCGGAGGGCTTTCAGGGATCGGTGCTGCCATCGTAAAACGCATCGAGGCTGAAGGCGGCAAAGTCGTCAGCTGGGATATCAACGGAGGCATTACAACCGACATATCCGATTATGCATCGGTTGAGCGGGCCGCGGCAGAAACACTGAAGGTGTTAGGGGGCATCGACATCCTTGTGAACTGTGCTGGCATTACGGGCCCAACCGTTCCCGTGAATGGGTTTCCAATCGATGGGTGGCTGCAAACCATTGCAATCAATCTCAATGGTACTTTTTTTACCACCCGCGCCGTTATTCCTCACATGATTGAGAAAAACTATGGACGTATTGTCAATATCGCCTCCATTGCTGGAAAAGAAGGCAACCCCAACGCTTCGGCCTATTCCGCGTCAAAAGCCGCTGTGATTGGTTTTACCAAATCACTTGCCAAGGAAGTGGCCCAATATAACATCTGCGCCAATTCCGTGACCCCCGCTGCGGTGCGCACTCCCATTTTCGACCAAATGCCGCAATCTCATATTGATTTTATGTTGGCCAAAATTCCGAAAGGACGTTTTGGAACAGTTGATGAAGTGGCAAATTTGGTGTGCTGGCTGGCTTCAGAAGAGTGCTCGTTTTCAACGGGGGCCGTTTTTGATATTTCAGGCGGCCGGGCCACTTACTAAATCACAACAATCACGGAGACACTGATGCAACGCATGAGCCACATCATCAAAGTGAAACCCGAGGTGCTTGTTGAATACAAGCGAATCCACGAGAAGGGTTGGCCGGAGATTTTAAAGGCCATCCATGATTCTAATATTCGCAATTATTCAATTTTTCTGAAAGAGCCAGAGAACTGGTTGATCGCTTATTGGGAATATATCGGCACTGATTATGCAGCCGATATGGAAAAAATCAAAAACGCCCCGCGCATGCAAGAGTGGTGGAACATTACTGACCCTATGCAAATTCCTTTTGACACGCGCAAGCCGGGCGAATGGTGGGCCAACATGGAGCAGGTATTTTATACTGCATAAGCGGTTATTTATTTGATCATCATTTTTTTGATCGGTGCAGTTTTTCCAGCGTGGCAAATGCCTTCTGATAGACGTTGATTTCAGTGCGCGGGATGAGGACAAGATCATCTTGTGGACTAGCATCCCAGTCCCCGAACCAACTGCCGAATGTTGTGTTGTTGGATGTCACAGGCCATAGCCTAGGGCCTGAAACATAATTGATCCAAGGGATTTCACTTTTGTTGATGCGATATGAGAATGATCTTTCCATATCGTTCAAATGCAACAACTCCTCTTGCAAATGTCCGGCCCCAAAATAGAAATCACGAACGCCTGAAACTTTATTTGAGTTTGCACGGTTCAGCATATGCATTTTGGTGATTTCATCATGCCATGCACCCATGCCTGCGAAATCTCGCATCACACTCCAAATTTTATCCACAGGTGCCTTTATGGCGCGCGATGTCCAAACCTTGTTGGGCTGTCCGGCTTTCCAACGCGTTGCCCCCGTTGCCATCTTTGGTTTTTTTTCTTTGATGATGGCGGCAAGGTTTTTCCAATTGGCCGCAAATACATTTTTTGAGATCAGCTTTTCAAACTTTCCTTCATCGCCAGATGCCTCATCAAACGTTGCGGACCATTCTGCAAAAGTTTCATTGCTGTGGGTGACGGGATAGAGCTTGACGGTGGCAACATAATTTCGCACCGGGAATGCTGGCTTTTCAAAATTATAGCTGAACATATAATTTGCGTCATCAAGGCCCAGAAGCCGTTCACGAATATGCTCGCCGCCAGTCGTGTAAAAAGAGCGCACACAGCCCACAACATCAGAATCAAGCCCAGCCTCTATTTTTGATTTGGCGATGTTCGTTGCCCACGATGGCAAGCCATTAAAATCACGGATGAGCGGCCAAATGGCCTCTACAGGCGCTTTCAATATCGTGCTGGCATAGGCCTTGGCCATTTTACACTTCCCCAAATTTTATCAGTTTGAACTTGCGTGTCTGCTCGGTGAGCGCAATTTCCACCGGCAATCTTTCCATGGAACTTGCACCATAGAACCCATGAATACTGGATGTGTTATTCAAAATAAATTCAGCATCAGCGGGTGATGAAATGGGCCCACCGTGGCACAGCACGATAATATCTTTTCGCACGCTGCGCGCGGCCTCGGCTATTTCTGTTATCACCTTGGGGCAATCAGCCAACTGCATGGCTGTGTCGGCGCCAATGGTGCCGCCCGTGGTTAACCCCATGTGGGCCACGATCATGTCTGCCCCTGCCCTTGTCATGTCACGCGCCTCGCCCCCATTAAAAACATAGGGCGTTGTCAATAAATCTTTGGCATTGGCTTTTTTGATCAGGTCAACCTCTAAGCCAAAACCCATTCCAGTTTCTTCAAGATTTTTTCTAAAATTGCCATCAATCAGGCCAACTGTTGGAAAATTCTGCACGCCTGAAAAGCCCATGGCGATCAATTCGTCTAAGAAGGAATCGACAATCATAAAGGGGTCAGTGCCATTGACACCTGCAAGAACCGGGACGTTCTTGACCACCGGCAAAACCTCACGTCCCATTTCTTTCACAATGTCATTCGCATTGCCATAGGCCAATATGCCAGCAAGCGAGCCCCTACCTGCCATGCGATATCGGCCAGAATTGTATATAACGATCAGGTCTATGCCGCCCTGTTCTTCACATTTGGCAGAAAGCCCTGTGCCAGCGCCGCCTCCGATAATAGGTACTTTTGCAGCAATCATGCGGCGAAATTTTTCGAGTAGAATTTTGCGTTCAATGCGAGGCATGTGCCCTCATCCTGTGATTTCGTTGAATGCTTTTAGCGCTGTCTGGGCAAATAAAACATCGTTGATATTGCAATCGATTTCTAAAAGCATGTGATTTGAAGTTGATTTCCAGCCGTGTCGAATTGCATCAAACAAAGCTGCGTCTGCCACGGGATCGTGAAACGGCTGGCCTTCGGCATCGAGGGACGACACACCTTGCAACGGCAACAGTAACCGCACCGGCCCCTTCATCTGATTAAGTCGGGCCACGATGAATTCACCAATCTTGCGGTTCTCATTTGCCGTTGTGCGAACCAGCGTGACGTGTTCGTTATGCACCAACCGCTTCCTGCCAGAAAATTTATCAGGCACAGTATCCATCGCGCCAAAATTAATCATGTCAACAGCGCCAACAGAACCGACATAGGGAACAGCGTTTCGAATGAATGCACCAAAGCGATCTTCGGTGCAGGGCAATGTGCCGCCAAAGAGAAAGTCGGCCACTTCTGTTGTGGTGATATCAAACACCCCTTTGAAGAATCCAGAGTCGGCCAATTTCTCAAAGCTTTGGCCGCCCGTGCCTGTGGCATGGAAAACAAAGCATTCATGGGCGGGCTCTAGGTGTTTGCGGATTTCCGTAACACACGGCGTGGTAACGCCAAACATTGTCATGCCCACAGCATTGCCACCCGTGGATGACACAGACAGATTGTGCTGCACCATGCCAGCGACGGCATAAGCTGCATTGCTGATAATTTTTCGGCTGATGGCATTCAGACCCGCCACGTCAACGACGGCAGGCATCAACATGATGTCGGATGGGCCGACAAAGCCCGCCACGTTGCCAGATGCCAAGGTGGAAACCATAACTTTGGGCAGCCCAATTGGCAAAGCTTTCATCGCTGTGGTTACAATCGCAGTGTTGCCAGATCCGCCCATGCCAAGCACGCCAGACACATCGTTTTGCGCCAACACATATAGCATCAGGGCCAGCCCCATGGCCGAGACAGCCTGGCCACGATCTTTTTGGCCTAGAACTGCGCCCGCACCTTCTGGATGCCACATTGCAACCTCGGTGGCGGTGACATCGGCATATCCAACAGGTGAAGCTGTTGAGACATCAACAAGCACAACTTTCACACCAACTGCACGCAAACACTCACAAGCAAATTTCAGTTCATCGCCTTTTGTGTCACAAGTCCCGATGACATAGATTTTGCCGCTTGCTTGGCTCATGCAGATTTTGTCCAGCCCCGTTTCATGTGCTTCAGGCCTTCCAGATAAACTTCATCTGGGCTTGGTGCAAAATCGCGCCAAACGCGCGTGGCGGCAGCAAGGGCGGGAAACGCCCGACCAAACGCCTCAATGGTGCAATAGCCATCATAGCGCGCTTTTCTCAATGCCTTGTACGTAGCATCCCACGGCACATGGCCTTTTCCCGGGGTTCCCCTGTCATTCTCAGAAATGTGAACATGGATAAGATGGCGCTTGATGGCCTTGATGGCTCCCACAGGATCTTTCTCTTCGATGTTGCTGTGAAAAGTGTCATACATGCCCTTGATGGCAGGGTGGTCAACCTCATCAAGATAATCCGCCAGTTGCTCCATCGTGTTCAAGAAATAACATTCGAAACGGTTCAGTGCTTCCAGCGCAAGGCGCACGTTGTTTTTGGCGGCATAGTCACCAACGCGGCGATGAAAGCTTATGCCACGCTTGATTTCTTTTTTGGTCGCACCAACACCACTGAAGTGCCCCAACTGCGAATGCATCGGGCCACCCAGAATTGGCGCACCCAAGGCCGCCGAACAATCAATATACCACTTGGCATAGTCCATCGCTGCTTTCTGTTCGGAAATGTCATCTGCAAGCGGATTTTTGCCAGTGCCAAACACGCTCACAACCGTTCGCTCCAACCCCACCTTGTCTAAAAGATCACCCAACCGAGCATAGTGGTCTGGGTTGCCTTCGAAAACTGGTATTTCAACACCATCATAGCCAGCAGCTTTGATTTTGCGGATTATCCCGCTGTGCTCCGCGGTGACGTGACCAGTCCAGAGCAAGAGGTTGAAACCGAACTTCATAATATGCCCTCCATCACTTTACGCGTTAATCTTGGTACGCCGCAACGACCGAAAGTTACTTCAACAGGTGATCTGTCAACGCCTTCACCATTCGGGGCAAGTCATAGGGGAAACGAGCGGTGATCAAATTGCCATCAACAACGCAAGGTTCGTCCAAAACGGTTGCACCTGCATTTTTGAGATCAATCTGAATGTTCCATACGGCTGTTGCCTTTTTTCCGGGCAACAGACCGGCGCTGACCAAAACCCATTGACCATGACAAATAGCGCATGTCGCTTTGCCTTTGTTATACATATCAGTCACGAATGCGATTGCATCTTTGTCCATGCGAAGTGCATCGGGGTTCCAGCAGCCACCAGGAAGAATGACCGCGTCATAGTCTTTGGCGTTGGCTTCATCGGTGTAACGATCAATTTTGAGCCAACCAGCATTCTCCATCAGCCTAATGGCCAGAACGTGGGTTTTTGTCATGGGTGGAAAGCGCAGCCCCAACGTTGGATGGAATTCGCCAATTCTTGGGGATACGATATGCACTGTTGCGCCATGTTCCGTGAGCCAACGATGAGCACCGAGAATTTCAACTTCTTCAACGCCATTCGTGCAACAAATTGCGATGTTCTTGCCCTTCAACAGACTTGGATTTGTTACAGGATCAAACAGGAAGGCGTTTAATTCACGATTTAATTCACCATCGGCAGTGACCAACAGCTCCGTTGAAATTGAGGGAACCCCTGAAGGCGACATCATCTGCTGCATGCGATTAAAAGATGCAGTTTGCTCTGTGTTATTCATTTCTGTTTTCTCCTTTGGAAGAAGCCTGTGTTGGCTCCAATCTGACGTTTTTATTTTGGTGTGGTTTTATTCATATAGGTGATGGCTGCGGCCAAACTTGCTGCAATAATTCCCAGCGACCATACAAGGGGATGCAGGTAAAAAGGCAGAGCAGCCAATGCGGCTTTGCCCGAAACCGTGTTGGGGTCGGGTGGTTTCAAAAAGAACACCCCATAAAGATGGGCTGCACCAATTGAAACCAACAAGACAATGCAAAAAATCATTGCAACAACCAGCGCCACTTTGAAAACCGTGCGCAGGGCCACTCCCGCCTGAGCCAAGGGCAGTAAATTATTCACAAGACCTGCAAGTACAACAACACCGCTGCCAATTGCAAAAAGTGTGATGCTGAAAGGTTGAAAAATGAGGACAAGTGCAAATAGGCCAAGCCCAATAATGAACATCTCAAGGCGCAGTGCAGCCTTCACCGACATGCCCGTTGTGGGTTCACTCATGTGCGCACCGCCTTTCCATCTTCACCAAAAAAATGCGTCTGCTTTGGATCAGGTTTCAGATGCAATATTTCACCGATTTTCACACGCTTTTCTCGTGGCACCACAACACGAATATCTGCACCGGCCTTGGTGCGGGCGTGAACCAAGGTTTCAGCCCCCATGGGTTCAATCAGTTCCGCTTGGGCGTGAATTGTATCTTTCGCCGCCTTGTCTTGCGCGTTAAATGCTCGCGGCCTGATGCCAATCATCACTTTCGATGGTTTGAGTTTCGAAATGGCAGGGTCTGCCGCCATTTCAACCGGACTTCCGGCCAAGGCCATTGAGGCCACGCCCTTGGCAAAGGATTTGAGCTCCGCCTCTATCAAGTTCATCTGCGGTGTTCCGATAAAACTGGCCACAAAAACATTTGCGGGTTTTGCAAAAACCTCATGGGGCGTGCCCACCTGTTCTATCATGCCATCTTTCATAATGGCAATGCGATCAGCCATGGTGAGTGCCTCAAGCTGATCATGCGTGACAATAACCGTTGCCTTTGAAAGGTTCGACAGCACCTCTTTGATTTGCCCGCGCATGGAATGGCGCAACTCAACGTCAAGCCGCGACAAGGGCTCATCGAAAAGGAAGCAATTAGGATCGCGCACAATGGCGCGCGCCACGGCGATCCGCTGCTTTTCACCTTCAGAAACTTGGCCGGGCATACGATCCAACACTTCAGTGAGATGAAGAATTTTTGCCACGCGGTTAACGCGTTTATTCCGTTCTTCAGTAGACAGCTTTTCGAAATGCAAAGGCATTGCAATGTTTTCGCCTACGCTTAGCGGGGGTAAAGCGCGTAGAACTGAAAAACCATTGCAATGTCGCGCTTTTCTGGCGGCAGTTCGTTCATGCGTTTTCCAGCGATTACAACGTCGCCTTCGGTTGTGCGTTCAAGGCCCGCAATCATGCGCAGCGTGGTGGTTTTGCCACATCCAGAAGGGCCAAGCAGACACACAACTTCACCGGCTTTCACCGACAAGTCAGCATCTTTTACCGCGGTAAATTCGCCAAACTTCTTGGTTATCTTTTTGATTTCGATCGTGGACATATCAGCGCTTTACCGTTCCAAATGTGACGCCTCGCAGCAAATGATTTTGCAGGAAGAAAGTAACGAGGAAAACCGGAATGAGGAAAAGAGTTTCAATCGCAGCAAGCAGGCCCCACAGCACACCAATGCCACCGCCAGCAACGGCCTGATTCATGGCCACCGGCACGGTGCGTGTATCAGCCCCTGTCAGTAGAAGCGCAAAAAGAAATTCGTTCCAAGTGAGGATGAGCCCGAACACAAAAGTTGCAGCAAGTCCCGCCACCACTTGCGGCAAACACACCTTGAAGAACACCCGCAACTCAGACGATCCATCAATGCGGGCGGCATCCTCCACATCGAGAGAAAGCTCATCGAAGAAGCTTTTCATCATCCAAATGGTGAATGGTAAGTTGAAAGCCGTATAGAGAAAGATGATGCCGGGATATGAGCCTGAAAGGCCCACAATCCGAAACATCAGAATGATGGGAATGATCACCACAATAGCTGGCAACATGCGGGTGGTGAGAATGATAAAGAGATAAGTGTCGTTGCCTTTCAGGGGATAACGCGAAAAACCAAAGGCCGCCAACGTTCCAATCACCAAGGCCAGCAACACCGATGATCCGGCGATGAACATTGAGTTGAAAAAATAGCGGTCAAATCCTGTACTCTCCACTGCACCGCCGGTTGTGAAAGCGCGGGAGAAAACCGATGTGAAGTTTTCAAGCGTCGGCGTGAAAACATATTGCTCGGGAATCAATCCAAAAAAAGAGGTGGGAAAGAATTTCGCCGGAACGGAAAGTGCTTCGTTTTGCACCTTGAATGACGTGATCACGATGATCAGAACAGGTAGGAAATAAATGAAGCTCACTAGGGCTACCCAAAGGGTATGTCCCCACCCTGCTTCGCCAACACGAAACGCCTTGCGGAATCCCAGTTTCTCCCAAGTGGTCGTGGATGTGGCCATTGTTCAGTTTCCCTGGCTGCGGCGATTGGCGATATACAAATAAAGATTGGTGAGGACGATCACCACAAAGAGCAGCAAGTAAGATAGCGCCGCACCTTCGCTGGTTTTGTTTTGCTCGTTGGCGATGCGGATCACGTGATAAGAAATTGTCATCGTATCATTGCCGCCCTTGGTGAGAAGAATGATCAGATCTGCCATCTTGAAAGCCTCAATTGTGCGGAACAAAAGAGCCAACATCAAAAGCCCGCGAATATAAGGGAAGGTGATTGTCCAAAAGCGCCGCCAAGAGCCTACGCGGTCAATGGCAGCCGCCTCATAGAGATAGGTGGGAACTGATACGAGCCCCGCCAACACCAACAGCATGACGAAGGGTGACCACATCCACGCATCTGCAAAAACAATCCCTGCAACAGCGCCGGTCTTGCTGGAGAAAAGGATAAATTGTTCGCCAGTCCACGCCTTGATGACCTGGCTGA
>JANXRO010000382.1 GCA_025356765.1 Hyphomicrobiales bacterium
ACCGCGTGCATCTGCCGAACGTCCGCGTATTGAATTATTCGGGCAGCGGCATTGAAACCACATTCACCCAAGGCGAAGACGCCTGCCTTGCAAGCCTTGGCGAAGATTTGCCAAAAACAACAGCAACAGCCAATTTGGTGATTGCTGGTGCTTTGCCTGATGCCGTGGAAGATCAATTCAGCCGCATGTTTAAAGATATGGGCATTGAAGTTAGCTTTCTGCCCGGTCGTCGTTCAAACGCAATGCCAACAGTTGGGCCCAACACAGTGTTTTTGATGGCCCAACCTTTCTTGGGGGATACGGCCCGTGTTCTGAAAGAAAAAGGTGCCGTTGCCTTAACAGCGCCATTTCCGTTTGGCGCAGAAGGCACAACGCTTTGGCTTAAAGCAGCGGCCAATCATTTCGGTGTTTCAGATGAATTGTTTGATCGTGTAACAGCAGCGCCTCGCCAACGTGCTGAAAAAGCTTTGGCCGCGCACCGCGAAAAACTGGGCGGCAAGCGCATATTCTTTTTTCCAGATTCGCAATTAGAATTGCCCTTGGCCCGATTTGCAGCGCGTGAATTAGGCATGCACTTGGTCGAGGTAGGCACACCTTATTTGCACACCCAACACATGGCGCAGGAACTGGCGCTTTTACCTGCGGGCACATTCTTAAGCGAAGGCCAAGATGTGGATAAACAACTTGATCGCTGCCGCGCAGCACGCCCAGATATTACCGTTTGTGGCCTAGGCCTTGCCAATCCGTTAGAGGCCGAAGGCTTGACCACCAAATGGTCCATCGAACTCGTGTTCTCGCCCATCCATGGTTATGAACAAGCCGGAGATTTGGCTGGCCTGTTTGCGAGGCCCATCGCACGGGCCGAAAGGTTGGCCGTATAATGCAGCTTACCCTTTGGACATATGAAGGCCCGCCCCACATCGGTGCCATGCGAATCGCTACTGCCATGAAGGGCCTGCATTATGTGTTGCATGCCCCACAAGGTGACACTTATGCCGATCTGTTGTTCACCATGATCGAACGCCGGGGCGAGCGCCCACCAGTAACCTATACAACATTCCAAGCCCGTGATTTGGGTGGCGACACAGCCGAACTTTTCAAAACATCGTGCGCTGATGCTTATGCCCGCTTTCAACCCCAGGCCATGATTGTAGGCGCAAGCTGCACGGCTGAACTTATTCAAGATGATCCAGGCGGTTTAGCCAGCACATTGGGCCTGCCCATTCCGGTGATCGCACTTGAACTTCCCGCCTATCAGAAAAAAGAAAACTGGGGCGCATCTGAAACATTTTATCGTTTAACCAGAGCGCTTGCAAAACCTGCAACCAATCGCCGCGCCAACACCTGCAACATTTTAGGCCCAACGGCTTTGGGCTTTCGCCACCGTGATGACATTGTGGAAATTAAACGTCTGCTGGCTGAATTGGGTGTAGAAGTTTTGGTAACAGCGCCCATGAACGCAACGCCTGCAGACATTGTAAAGCTGCCGGAAGCTGCCTTTAATATTTCGCTTTATCCAGAAGTTTCAGATGCAACGGCAAGATTTTTAGAAAAGAATTTTGGCCAAAAGTTCACCACAACCATTCCCATTGGTGTTGGAGCAACGCGCAAATTCTTGAACGAAGTGGCAAGCCTTGCGGGCCTTGATGCAGCGCCCTTGTTGGCCCGCGAAACCGGCCGTTTGCCATGGTATTCAAAATCAGTCGATTCAACCTACCTTACCGGAAAGCGCGTGTTTGTGTTTGGTGATGCTTCCCACGCCATGGCGGCAGCCCGCATGGCCAAGGATGAGCTGGCTTTTGACGTTGTGGGCATCGGCACCTATTCGCGCGAATTTGCCAAGCCGATGCGCGAACTTGCAGCCGAACTTGGCATCGAAGCTTTGATCACTGATGACTATTTGGAAGTTGAAGCCAAGGTTGCTGAATTGCAGCCTGATCTGGTTTTAGGCTCACAAATGGAACGCCATATTGCCAAGCGGCTGGGAGTTCCTTGTGCTGTAATTTCTGCACCAGTGCATGTGCAAGATTTTCCTGCGCGCTTTTCACCGCAAATGGGTTTTGAAGGTGCCAATGTCATTTTTGACACATGGGTTCACCCTTTGATGATGGGCTTAGAGGAACATTTGCTCCACATGTTCCGCGATGATTTTGAATTTAATGAAAATGCAGCCCCCTCTCATTTGGGTGGGCAAAAGCAGGAAGCAACGCCTGCCGCTGCTGTCGCTGAAATAACCACACATTGGCTTCCCGAAGCCGAAGCTGAATTGAAGAAAATTCCATTTTTTGTTCGCAAAAAAGCCCGCCGCAATACTGAAACCTATGCAGCCAATCATGGCCTGCACAAGATCAGTGTAGAGACACTTTATGATGCCAAAGCACACTATTCAAAGTAGCGCTTTGCGCTGCGTTATTGTGACCCTCGACCATCATTTGGCGGGTGCGGTAAACCGTGTTCGCCAAACTTTGGCGCGTGAATTTCCGGGCATCACATTGTCGCTTCATGCTGCGTCGGATTGGAGCGCCAACCCAGCTGCGCTTGAAGATTGCAAAAACGAAATTGCCAAAGCCAATGTGATCATAGCCAACATGTTGTTTATTGAAGAACACGTGCAGGCTATTATGCCGGCATTGAAGGCCCGCCAAGAAGCCTGTGATGCCATGGCCATTTTCATGTCGGCTGGCGAAGCCATTCGAATGACCAAGCTTGGCCGCTTCCGCATGGATAAGCCGCAAGGCACATTCATGTCGCTTTTGAAAAAGCTCAAAGGCAGCAAGGCTGATAATGGTTCTTCGGGTGCCAAGCAAATGACAATGCTTCGTCGCTTGCCAAAAATTCTGCGCTTCATTCCAGGTGCAGCCCAAGATGTGCGGGCTTATTTTGTGTCAATGCAATATTGGCTGG